>JAHDHW010000058.1 GCA_020631105.1 Saprospiraceae bacterium
CAAAACTGAACCACTAAAAATGTTTGAGATCGAAAAGGAGAATTTCGAAAAACCGATGGCGAATTCTACTGGACAAATCGTTGATGATTGTGCCCAGTATGTCTTAGCGCTCTTCAATGAAAAAGGTGACGCGAGATTAACCTTTCATAATTATCAACATACAGCAGCCATAGTAACGCTGGTTCAAAAAATTGCCCGCACTCCGATTCCTGATCATACAAATTGGTCTGTTCCTGAAGATGTACTCGAAATAGCACAACTAGCCGCATGGTTAAGAGATACAGGCTTTCTATTTGATTATGAAAACCCGCAGGATCATAGCATTAGAATAGCTCGGGATTTCCTGGACCTTCACAATGTGAATTCACTTAAAGCCGAGCGTGTAATTAATTGCCTGACCGCTGTAAGTACTGGCAAAGCCGATACGCCGGACCAGGAGTTATTGCTTGATGCCATTAATGGCTACCACTATACTGATCAATATTTCAATTCTAATCCTCTTCTTCGATTGGAGTGGGAACTTGCTCAAAACAGATATATCTCCACTCTCGATTGGAATCAAATCCAACTTCAATATCTACTAAAGACGCAGTTTTATACGCCCTATGGCAAATTGCATTTTGAGCCTGTATTAGCGAACAATATCTACGCTCAAAAAAATAAGGTAGAAAAAAATAGGCGCTCCGGAGATGTTACACTTGAAGAAGATGGCAGTCTTCGAAAATTTCAACAACTGGAACGAAAACTTCCAAGCGATGCTACTCAGACTTTTTTCCGGGCAAACTACCGAAACCATATTAATCTAAGCGCCATAGCGGATAACAAAGCGAACATTATGATTAGTGTCAACGCTATTCTGATTTCCGTTTTGATTTCACTGCTGACCTACAAAAATATTACGGAGACTAACCCAATGGTACTTTTACCCGTAATTATCTTTTTATTCACGGGGCTGGTATCGCTGATCTTTGCCGTTCTATCGATCCGGCCAAAGGTTACGTCCCTCAACCCAGAAGGTACTTCTCCCGAAAACGCTAAAAACAACATCGTATACTTTGGCAACTTTGTCCATTTAAAATTAGAAGAGTACGAAGAAGCGATGGATGCTGTTTTCCGAAATGGTGAATTGCTCTACGGCAATATGGTCCGCGACCTTTATTTTCTGGGAAAAGTACTGGACAAGAAATACCGTTACCTAACCCTGTCCTACAATACCTTTATGGTTGGCTTTGTAGTAACCGTTATTATGTTTCTGGTAGCAATCTTTGTCTAAACAGGTTCCCCTAACAACCCTCCTTTATGAAAAAATTACTTTGGATCGTAAGTCTGTGTATACTTACCTACTCCGCTCTATCCCAAGAAAGAATTCCGGTTATTATTGATGCCGATACTGGTAATGAAGTAGATGATCTTTATGCGCTTTCTCGCGCACTTATCGAACCAAGTTGGGACATCCTTGCACTCAATGCTACGCATTGGCAAACCGCACATTGGGCTATACCCCAGACCATGGAAAATAGCCACCGGCTAAATCAGGTATTAACCGCTGAATTAAATACTCCCGTATTACTCCGAAGAGGAGGATTAGCAAGAATGTTTGATTGGGGTGACCTTGCTCAACATTCAGCAGCAGCTTATGAAATCATCAAACAGGTAAAATTACTCCCGGAAGGGCAAAAGCTAACAATCGTTGCGCTTGGTGCACTTACTAATGTGGGATCTGCCCTGTACATAGAGCCTTCGATTGCTTCGAAAATCGAATTGTATTGGCTGGGAACGAGTTATGACTTTGACAAAGGCATCCAAAAACAAGTTGACTTCAATTGTATGATGGATATACGAGCACTTGACATTGTACTTAACTCTAGTGTTGACGTTCATATAATTCCCGTCAACGTTGCCGGAGCAATGACCTTCAGTTATGAGGAAACGGTGGAAGCATTTGATGAATCGTCTACCCTCCAAAATTTTCTTTTAGAGCGTTGGTACAAGCACCTGGACGGAGGTCGGAAGGAACGTACTATTTGGGACCTTGCCCTCATACAGGCAATCATTCATCCTGAGTACGCAGAAGAAGTAAAGATAACCACTTCCAAAGATCATGGAAACAGGGAAGTTTACTACTACCGTTCAATCGATGCAGAAAAAATGAAAGCAGAGTTTTTCAAAACCTTAAACGACTACCTTAAACAAATGGATAAGGATTAAATCCACGCTTAGGTTTTACTCTTTTTCAATCTTTGTATACTTACCTTCTGCATCTAGATGCAACTTAAAGTATTTTCCAACCAGTTGAGGATCTGCTCCCGGAGGGCCATCAAGTTCTTCCATTACTTCTATAAGGTTTACGGTGATTTCCGGATTACCTTCTGTTTCAAGATGACTCACTCGAATCATAATTTCTTCTCCGTCATCTGTTATAAACCTGTAATCCGTCGCAGCAGCATACACCGTTGCAGTAGCGTATCTCGCTCGAACAAAGTTTTCTTTTGAGTCAACAACCTCTTCCGAGTTTGATACATCCGTTTGTTCTCCCGAGGAATTGGTGGTATTACAAGCAAACAAACTAAGGCTCACAAATACAACAATAAAGTATTTCATTATTATTAGGTTTTATTCTCTACGATTACTGATATTTAGCACCCAATTATCTGGTTCCACCTCCGTAAGTTTAGCTTTAACTTTCCATTGCTTGTCCTCATCAGGCAAAGACAAAAAGTCAAACTCCACATTTTTAGCATCCAGCCATCTGGGATTAGCCGGAATGAAACCCGTAATTTCTTCTTCAAATACAACATCTATAGTTTGCTCTCCTCGTCTTACCATTTGAATCCCATAGTTTCCGAAACTATCCACAGGCTCAAAACTAACAACTAATATTTTGCGTCGATCCGGAGACATCCTTGGCAATCCAGCGTATAAATTTACAAACCCATATTTATCGTCCATCAAGAGAAAATCAGTAGACTCATGACTATCGACTTGAAAAACGAAGTATCCCATCTTATCAAGATAGTATCGAAATTGATACTTCCGGTAGTCTTCGGCACTACCATCTTCTGGAGACTTTAAGAGATTATGCTCTAAGTTTACTGTTTCGCCACTTAGCAAGGTAATAGTATAACCATTACCATGAGCTTTAACATAACGACTCACCTTTTTTAGTTCTTGCTCTTCTTTTTCACTAATACATTGAGCAAGAGTCTCTTCGTCTCTGTGCGCTACAAATGCTGCTTCACACTCATCAAATGGCGTCTTAGAGATATACGTCTCCGGCAATTCAGCAGCAACTGCACCACCAAAGACCCATCCTTCTACCGCTTTGTTAGTTTTTATTTTTAACCATGGCGCTTCGACCCACTGATCCCGCAATTTGATTCGATCCTCAAAATCGGATTGTTCTCCAAGGAAGGTAATTGCCGTTCCCTCAGGAACCTGAGCCAGAACATTTCCTTTCTTTCCTGGTTTATCCCTTACTCTTAATTTGTCGACCAGCACATAATAAGTTTCCGAAGTGATGTTAGCATCAACGGACGTTTGAGGGATGTCATGAAGCGATGCATTTAGGGTCAGCGAATCCACTTCTCCTTCAGTATTCTTTGGAGTTTCGCCGGAGTTTGTATTTTTACAAGCGAGGAATGCAAAAAAAATAAAAATGAAATGTACTAACCTCATGCTAATCGTTAATTAAAAATTCGTTAAACATAAAAAGTAAATTCTACTTCTGCTTATACCTTAGGTCAAATTTAGACGTTTTTGGACATATATTTGTTATTACTAATAAGTGCTAGCGGAATAAATCGAATCAACTCCCATTTCTAGCGCCTTAAATGTAGAACGCTATGCTACACGTAAAAAATATTTTAACCGCCTTATTATTACTCTTAGTAGTTGGACTATCTGCACAAACCCCAGCTCGTGATAATTACATCCAACGATTCCGAAAAATAGCTATTAGCGAGATGGAACGAACAGGAATCCCTGCAAGTATCAAACTTGCGCAAGGCATTCTGGAGTCCGGAGACGGCAAAAGTACACTTGCCCGTAAAGCTAACAACCACTTCGGGATTAAATGCCATAACACCTGGAAAGGAAAAGGATATTACCTTGAAGATGATGATTATGACGAAAATGGCAAAATAATCAAATCCTGTTTTCGGGTTTATAAAAATGCAGATGCTTCCTACATTGCACATTCCGAATTTCTACGGGATCCTAACAAGCGTCGACGGTACGGGTTTCTATTTAATATTCCTCCGAAGGATTACCGCTCCTGGGCAAGAGGATTGAAAGAAGCAGGATATGCTACCAGCCCTACATATGCAGAAAAGTTAATTCGGATCATTGAAACATCAGAACTCTATCGCTTCGATCGAATGTCAAGTGTCGATGCAGACCCGGAGAGCACCGAAGTACGAAATGAAAAACTCGGCATCAAAAGGGTTAATCATGTAAAAATGGTGGAAGCCGTAGGCAATGAAACCGTAATTGATGTAGCAGAACGCACCAGTACTCCTGTAAGTCGTATCCTCAAATACAATGAGAAACTGACTAATAAAAATCAAAAAATCAAAAAGGACACCCGCGTCTATCTACAACGCAAAAGAAACAACTTCCGCGGTAAGAAAAAATATCACTACGTTCAGCCAGGAGAAACCATGTTCGACATCTCGCAACTATACGGTTTACGATTAGAAAAACTCTATACAAAAAATCGTCTGCGGGAAGGAACACAGCCTGCTGTCGGAGAACGCATCAAAATCCGAGGTTGGTTCAAAATTGACAAAGATGAAGCGCCGAAAAGACGAACCGATTTGGCCAGTGAAGATGAAAACGGGTTTGAAGAAGAGGAAGAATTTATAGAGGATGAGGATTCACTAATCATTGAGGTTCCGGATAGCAGTAATGATGATGAAGAGTTTGATGAGGATATTGTCCCCGGCACTCCGGATGCAGAGATTTTTGATCCGATTGAAGAACCCGCAGCTCCGGAGGAAGAGACCAATCCAGAAAAAGAGGATGAACAACCTGTAAGGATTAATCCTCCTGGTAATCAAAATCCGAATACCAGACCTCCAGGTGGAACCAATCCATCGACCGATAATCCTCCGCCAGTACCGGAAGAAGAAACAGCGGTATATTATACGGTTATAAAGGGAGATACTCTATTTAGTATTTCTCGAAGATTCGGAACTACCGTTTCTGGTATCAAACGTCGCAACAACCTCAACTCTAATCTTATTAGTGTTGGTCAGCGACTTAGAATATTCTAATCAAAGTTCGAACGGATAAGACAAGCAAGTTAGCAAGCGTTTTGTTAACTTGCTTGTCTATTTAAAATACCTTTATATTCAAACTTATGCGCTCGATATTTATCCTATTCGTCTTTCTCTCTTTTTCATTTACTGCTTATTCGCAGAGCTACGCCTTTGGCGTAAAAGGTGGCTTAACCGCAAGTTTTCAAAAGTGGAACAACTTTGAGCGGGACCCGCTTTATGCCTACCATGCGATTACTTTTATTGAATCTGCTCCGGAAGATAACGAGTTCGCACTCTTTGCGCAATTAGGATACCATGTAAAAGGAAGCGCCATTCGTAACCAAAATTTTTTCAATCCAATCAATGGTCAAATATTTCGCCCACCAACCCGTAAATTTGAATTTCGCAATATCTCCCTTACCCTTGGCGGTAAGCAAAAGTATGACTGGGGCGTAAACAACAAATTCTATTACCTCTTTGGCTTTCGTGGAGATTACACTGTCGATACAAACTTTGAACAGTATGCAGATATCAACGAAGCACTAAACACACTATTCTACCCAGTCGATAACTTCCTACGTCGTTGGAATTATGGTGCAACAGTAGGTGGAGGTGCTGAATTTCCAGTATCAGACTATATCTCAGCCATCATTGAGCTCACCGTCAACCCAGACTTCTCTCGTCAATATTTTCAACCTCCGGTACCTAATGTACTCGATCCTTATACCGGACAAACCCGGACACTACGCGAAACAGAAATTCGAAACGTGACCTTCGAAATCTCTGTAGGGTTCCGATTCTTACATGAGATCGAATATATTGACGTCCAATTTTAAATCTTAATCCCTAAGTCAGCGCACTTCCAAAATAGACCTATCAGCCTGTTCTACAAGGGCTTATATTTTTATAACGTATTTTTTAGTTATAAATCGTAATAAATAGTTGATAAACTAAAAAATACGTCTTACCTTTGATACCATGTTGGTTAATCGACTCATTATTGGACTTTGGCTGATAAGTTGGAGTACTCTACTACTTGGACAGGTGGATAGTAATGGTGTTGTACAAATAGATATTGCCGAAGCATACAAAAAAGGAGTGGCTTTAATGAATGCCAACCAATATGCCGAAGCTTATAAATACATGTTTGAATGCCAGCGAAGTGATCGAAAGAATGTAGACTACCAAAATCGATTAGCTTATTGCTATTTCCAAATGGGAAATTATAGTGAAGCGAAGTACGTATATAAAGCTGCTCTCAAACTAGATTCTCTTAATATCTCTGCGATCAGTAATCTTGCAGCAATTGCAGAACGCGAACGAAATTATAATCAGGCCAGCGATTATTATGGTCAATTAATAGGCATCGATTCTACTAACGCTTACTACTACAGACAAAATGCTTTGATTGCACAAAGACGTGGAGATTTACTGGTTGCCACCGCATTTTTCAACAAAGCACACAGCCTGAATGAGCAAGACATTGCAACGATTAGTGACCTTGCGACGGCCTACTTAGAATTAAAAGCCGTGGATTACGCGGAGCAAATAATTACAAAAGGAATGAATCTGGACTCTTCTAATATCAGAGTACTCCAGACCAATGCAAGGATCCGAAATGCTTTAGATGATTATGATGGCGTCATTCGCTCCGTTGGATCAGCGATGCAACTCGGCGACTCCACCAACTACTATGCAATGATGATCGGCGTAGCCTATTTAAAGAAGGATAGCCTGGATCAATGTATCTATCACTTGGATCGAGTAGTTGCCAGAGAAAAAGCTTCTGAGCATACACATCATTATCTCGCATTAGCATACGAGTTAAAAGGAGATACCGATAAAGCAAGGGAGCATTTTGATTTAGCTTTGGAAAAAGGGATTTCAAAAAAGGTCCCGCTTTATCATAAAGATTTAGCAGAACTCTACGAAAAAGACAACAAGTACTATAAAGCTTATGAAAACTACCGGGCAGCTTATCGCTATGATCCCGATGAGGAATTATTGTTCCATATTGCACATAATGCCGACCGCTATTACAAAGACAAAACTATTGCTTTACGGTATTATCAACGTTATCTAAAAACCGGAAATAACAAATATCGGCAGTATGCAGAACAGCGAATTCCGACATTAAAAGAATTGATTCATCAAATGAAAAATTGAAAAATGAAACGCTTAACAAAAGCAGAAGAGGACATCATGCATTTGATTTGGCAGCTTGATCGTTGCACCGTAAGCGACCTCCGAACGGAGATTCAAAAAGAAACTGGTGGAGCAAAGCCTCCTCATAGCACCATTTCTACGATTGTTCGCATCCTAGAGGAGAAAGGCTTTGTTGACCACAAAGCTTACGGTCGTACCTATGAGTACTTCCCAACGGTTAGTAAAGAAGATTACAGCCGTAAAACCCTCAAAAAATTTGTCACCGATTATTTTGAAGGTTCTATGAATAACCTGGTCTCCTTCCTCGTCAAAGAAGAGAATATCGACAAAGACGAACTCTCTCGTTTGCTGGATGCATTTGATGACCAACAAAAACAATAGCCATGATTCAGTACCTCTACCAAGTAACGATCTGCTGGGGATTATTCTACCTACTCTATGCCGTCTTACTCCGTAAGGAAACATTCTTTGCGACTAATCGATGGTATTTACTAGGCACCCTGGCTCTTGGACTAATCATTCCGATTATAGAGTTCCAAATCCCTCTAAAAGCAGTTACTCCAGAGCAGTTCCATCCAGCAAATTATCTGGAAACCATAACCGTAACTGCTAAAGCTATTGAAAATAATCTTGAGGAAATTGTCATCACCCCAGTCAACGAAAGCTGGAACATACAATTTACCCTGTTGACGATCTACTGGTTAGGCGTTTTATTTTTCGCAGGTCGTTTCCTCTTTGGAATTGGCCAGATTCTCCGCCTTCGATTCTATGGCAAAGCGATCCGAAAAGCGGGTTACACCCTCATAAAAACGAATCAGGTACATTTACCTTTCTCATTTATGGATTATTTATTCTGGAGCGACAAGGTAGATTTTGCTCCAGAGGATACCGAAAGAGTATTACGACACGAACTCTGCCATATCAAAGACATGCATAGCATCGACGTACTACTCACGGAGATCCTGAGTATTTTCCTTTGGTGCAGTCCTTTTGTCTTCTTATATAAAAATGAACTTAAAAATATTCATGAGTACCTAGCGGATCGCGCAGTCCTTCAGGATACTCCAACACGGACCTACGGGCAACTCCTGCTCAAGCAATCACAGTCCGGACTTCAGATTGCTCAGGCCAATAACTTTATTCATTCACAACTTAAAAAACGTATTCTAATGATGACTAAAACAAAATCGCAGCGCACCGCACTTTTGAAATATGCTGCTATACTTCCTATACTATTTCTATTAGTTTTTTCTATCTCCGCCCGAAATAATTTAGTTGAACTCCATAACACGAATAGCCTATCCGAAGCAAGCTCTACCGATACTATCCCACCTACCGCAAATTTAGTCGGAGGAGAAGATGATGTATTCAAAGTAGTAGAAGAAATGCCACGCTTCCCAGGCTGTGAAGACAAAGCAGGTAATGAACGAAAAGATTGTGCTACCAAAAACATGTTGATGCACATCTACACCAACATCAAATATCCCAAAGAAGCTCGCAAAGCGGGGATACAAGGGACTTCAGTTGCTAAGTTTATTGTTGAAAAAGATGGTAGCATCAGCAACATAAAAATCGAAAGATCACTTAGCGAAGAAATCGACGCAGAAGTAAGCAGAGTCGTAAACACAATGCCGAATTTCATCCCCGGTAAACAAAGAGGCAAGACTGTTAGAGTACAATTCCTTCTTCCTGTAAAATTCAAATTAGAAGGAGATGCTCCTACAGAAAAAGAAAAAAAGGTAAATTCTTCTGATAAAGTAATTCTAGAAAGCCTTCCACACAAGCCACTTTACATCGTCGATGGACAAGAAGTACAAACAATCGAAAACATCAATGTAGATGATATCGTAAGTATTGATGTATTTAAAGGTGAAAAAGCAATCGAAAAATATGGAGACAAAGGTAAAGATGGAGTTGTTTCAGTAATCACCACTCAAGACAAAATAAATGTTGTTGGCCATGCTCCTAAAAAAGAAGAAGTAAAACCGCATAGTCATAACAAACATGAAGGAGAAGACATTTTCACAGTTGTTGAACAAATGCCAATCTACCCAGGAGCAAGTGAAACAAAAGAGGGCAACAAAAAAATGCTCCAATTCATTTACGAAAACTTAAGTTATCCAAGCGAAGCAAAAGAGGCAGGCATCGAAGGCGTAGTAGTGGTTAATTTTATCATCACCAAAGAAGGTCGACTTATAAAACCTCAATTACTTCGTACCATAGGTGGAGGCACTAATGAAGAAGTACTTCGTGTCGTAAACCTCATGAGTGAAATTCCAGAAAACTGGACACCTGGCTATCAGCGCGGAAAAGCGGTTAATGTATCTTTCAACCTACCCGTTAAATTTAAATTGACCGATGATACATCAACAGATCAAAAACCAGCTATCGCAGACAATAATGTACAAACCGAAAAAGATGCTCCTTTTGAGTCGGTTAACATTTATCCTAATCCCACATCCAGCACCATTAATGCGGAAGTTATGGTAAAAAATAACCTTCCAACTACAGTGATGATTACGGATATTAATGGCAAGCAAATTTACAAGCAAAAGTTTGAGACCAACCATATCCAAATCGCAGACCTGGATTTAAAAGACGCCGCGAATGGCATTCTCTTATTATCCTTTTTACAGGAAGGAAAAGTTGTTTTAACCAAAGAGGTTTCGGTACAGCGATAAGGAAGCAACCACACTAATTTTAACGCATCAAAACATTAACCCTTTGCAGATAAACTGCAAAGGGTTAATTATTTTCCTTTTTCTTCGTACATTAATCATCCAATTAAACCCAATGAAGAAAAGCGATTCCATACTAAGTAACTATACCGGAGCCGAACGCCAAAAGGAAATCTATATCGCCGGGATGAGCGGTATCCCCCCAAAGGTCCCTTTCGACCTACAAAAATTAGCCAGCAAAGCACAATCGGTAATCTCCAAAGAAGCCTATGCATATATTGCCGGCGGAGCTGGTGCGGAATCCACAGTCAAACAAAATCGTAGCGACTTCCAAAAATGGCAAATCGTCCCCCGGATGCTCCGCGATGTATCAGAGCGGGATACGACCGTAGAATTATTTGGAAAAACCTTGCCGTTCCCCTTGTTACTTTCCCCCGTTGGCGTACTGGAGTTAGTACACCAGCAAGCAGATCTTGCCGTAGCAGATGCAGCCAAAGCAACAGGAGTTCCAATGATCTTTTCGAATCAGGCATCTTACCCTATGGAACAATGCGCCGCTCGATTAGGAGATAGCCCTCGATGGTTTCAGCTTTACTGGAGTAAATCAAATGACTTGGTGCGTAGCTTGGTACAGCGTGCCGAAGCAGCAGGCTGTTCTGCCATTGCAGTAACCCTTGATACTACCTTATTAGGTTGGCGGACACAAGATCTGGACTTAGCTTACTTACCTTTTTTGAGAGGCAGAGGAATAGCACAATACGTTAGCGATCCGGTTTTCAATCAATTACTGGACGCTCCGGATGATGCAGAGCCAATCGAGAGAAAGTTAACCTTAGAAACGCTTTCTAATGTTGTTCAATTAATGAAAAACTACCCTGGAGGCTTTTTCAATAACCTTCGTAGTAAGCGGCCACTCCGAGCAGTTCGACAATTCATTTCTATTTACTCCCGGCCGTCTCTCAGCTGGGAAGATTTAGCATTTCTAAGAGAGTGCACCTCATTACCCATTGTACTCAAAGGCATCCTTCACCCAGAAGACGCACAGCGGGCAATCGATTATGGAATGGATGGAATAATTGTCTCCAACCATGGTGGGCGTCAGGTCGACGGTTCTATCTCTACCATCGAAGCCTTACCTGCTGTTGCAGAAGCTGTAAAGGATCGCATCCCCGTTTTATTAGACAGTGGTGTACGAGGCGGTGCGGACATGTTCAAAGCAATTGCATTAGGTGCGACAGCAGTCTGTATTGGTCGGCCATACGCATACGGCCTAGCCATCGACGGCACTCAAGGAGTAATCGAAGTATTGAAAAATTTCTATTCTGATTTCGATCTGACGATGGGATTAGCCGGTTGTAAATCATTGGATGATATCCGAAATAGTACGCTAGTCTCTGGTCAATCCTAAACCTTTAGATTTTCCTTTTTATTCGCTGATTCCGATAGTTATCGGATAGCGCTGACCACTAACATCCTTAGTTAGGGCTCTACCACGTCTGTCATTATCTGGCCATTTTTCTCCTAATCTTGAAAATAGTCCTAATTAATCTCTCCTTAACTCAAGTATAAATCTTTCGCAATCAGCCTTTTTGTCATCTCAAAATTGATTAATTCGGCCTTTTTGTCATTTAATTTTTCAAAAACCCGCAAATATGACCTCAAAATTGGAATGGAACACCGATTGATCTAGTAGAATCGTAATTGATTAACAACTTTATTAAAAAATTAAATCTACATATCATGACTTTAGTAACAGCTAACCCAAGAAGAAAAGTAAGAAGAAGTAACTCTATTTTTGATGCATTTTTCAATGATTTCTTTTTACCGGTTAACACTGAGACAACACATCACAAAGGCACATTCCGCCCTGCGGTAAATGTAGTCGAAAACAAAGATGCGTTCAAATTAGATTTGGCCATCCCTGGTTTCTCTAAAGAAGATGTAACAATCAAAACAGAGAAAGACATTCTGACCATCGAAGCAAACAAAGAAATAAAACTTGCAGAGGGTGAAAAATACCTTCGTAAAGGGATCGCCCAAGGTAAATTCAATCGGACATTCCGATTACCCGAAACTATTGACCTTGGAAATATCACTGCTAATTTCAAAAACGGAATCCTAAGCATCAACCTGGCTAAAAAAGAAGAAGCAAAAGAGCTTCCTGCTCGAACGATCGAGATCAATGGCTAAGTTTTGAAAATCCATACTCTATTATAAATCTATTGTTATCATCGGGTAGCTTCGGCTACCCACTTTTTAAACTTCAACAATCATGAGCTTAATTAAATATAATTCGCATCCTTCAAGGACCCTATTCGATCAGTTTTTCAACACCAACATTGGTGACTTCGTCGGCAACGACTTTTTCAAAAATCAACCCTCCGTAAACGTAGTTGAATCCGATAAAGCATTCCGCGTCGAGCTTGCAGCTCCAGGTTTGGAAAAAGAAGATTTTGATGTACAGATCGAAAAAGATCAGTTATTGATCAGCGTGGAGAAAGAACAAAGTAATACTGAGGAAGGAGAACAATTTACGCGTCGTGAATTTGGCTATCACAAATTCCAGCGCAGCTTTAACCTGGGAGATCAAATCAATCAGGAAAACATTGAAGCGACTTATGACAATGGTATTTTGACCATTCAGCTTCCTAAGAAAGCAGAAGCACAGATCATAAAACGCAATATTGAAATTTCATAGTTTTGGTTATACTTGACGCGGAGAGGTTTGCTTTTTTAGCAAATCACTTCGGTCAGTATGTGCTGTATTTGAAGTTCTTTAACAACCTCTTGAAAAAGACAACTTCAACGTCAGCATAGTTAATATAAAGGTTTTTAGATGTTTCAAGAAGGGTCGGCGCGAACAGCTCCGGCCTTTCTTATTTTCGATTGTCAATAATCCTACTCAGTTTCCCTCCCTGGCTTCTGGGAATACTTCCAGGCGCCTTCAACTTAACGGCCATCGAAAGCCCTATTGTATTTTTGATCTTCTCAATACAATCACGTTGCAGATCAACACGATCAACAGCTACTCCTTTAGCCACTTCAACCTCCACCTCAACTGTATCCATCGTCCCTTTTCGGTCAACAATCAATCGATAATTAGGGCTTAGAAAATCCAGTTCCTGAATCACTTCTTCTACCTGAGTATGAAAAAGGTTAACGCCTCTAATAATCAGCATATCGTCGGATCGTCCTTTTATTCCTGACATTTTGATATGCGTTCGTTTAGCATTTGCATCATAATAAATAGAGCAAATATCATTTGTCCAATATCGCAATAATGGAAAAGCTTCTTTAGTCAAAGTTGTAAACACCAGCACCCCTTCTTCCCCATAAGGTAAAGGCTTTCCGGTATCCCGGTCAACAACCTCTGGAAAAAAGTGATCTTCCCAGACGTAGCTCCCTGTACCTTTTTCCTCAAAATCCTCTTGCGAAACACCAGGGCCAATAATTTCACTTAAGCCATAAATATTGGTCGCCGTTACATTTAGCCCAGCCTCCACTTGTTGTCGAATCGCTTCTGTCCAGGGTTCTGCTCCGAGGATTGCATATTTGACCGCCAAGTCCTTTGTATCAATTCCACGCCGCTCACATTCATCTGCTAAGGTTTGCGCATACGAAGGTGTACAACAAATTACTTCCGGCGCAAAATCTTGCAGTATGGTTAGTTGTCGCTCTGTCATTCCTCCCGAGACCGGTATTACAGCCATTCCAAGTTTAGTCGCACCTCCATGCATTCCCAGGCCGCCCGTAAATAATCCATAACCATAAGCGTTGTGTAGTTTCATTCCTTTTTTCGCTCCGGCACATACCAAAGAACGAGCAACTACTTCATCAAACACCTCAAGATCATTCTGTGTATATCCAACCACAGTAGGTTTTCCTGTCGTCCCGCTAGAAGCGTGGATACGCCTAACTTCTTCCATTGGCTTAGCAAACATTCCGTAAGGATAGTAATCTCTTAAATCGGATTTCTTTGTAAAAGGCAATAGTGGCAAGTCTTCTACCCCTTTGATATCGCCAGGATTCAGTCCATGTTCATCAAATTGTTTTTTGTAGAAAGGAACAGTATGATACAGTCGGTCTACTAAAGCAGAAATGCGTGCATTTTGCAATGCACGCATTTCTTTTAGAGGTAACTGCTCTAAGTTAGGGTTATACATATGGCTTAGAACTATTTTTGTTTGATCTTAATTTTTTTGCCGGGCTGTACTGCTTCTGCTGAATCAATTTTATTTAATTCAATCAAATCATTAATGGTCACGCCTTCATATTGTGCAGCAATAGAATAAAGCGACTCCCCTCTTTTTATTTTATGAGTTACATAGCGAATCTTTTGCTTCGCTTTGACTCTGCGTTTTTTCTTTTTCGCTGATCCTTCATTCTCTAAAACAAGCAAAGTCACGGGCTCCAGGACAACCTCCTCTACATGACTTGTTGATAATGGAGCTAAATCCACTAAAGTCAATGGATCCAGGACATTTACCGGCTGCAATGTTTTTTTACTTAAATAAATAGTCAATTGCTGGCCATACTTTAGTTTACTGGAAGTTAATCGATTCCAATTTTTTATATCTGCAACAGAACATTGGTAGGCAGAAGCAATATTATCTATATCATCGCCAATATCTACTTGATAATTCAACTTGATTGACCCGGTAGGTATTGCATTCGTACTTATCTTTGGAGCCGCAATGCGCTCCCCTACTGCATAACTTTGTTGAGCAGAATCAGGGATACGATACAAGCTCTTAAAAACTGCCATTCGTTCTTGTGGCAATACAAGGTTACTCCCACGATAATTAGCCGGAATATACTTTCTTTTGTAAGAAGGATTCAGGTATTCTATGATATACATTGGAGTTCCGGTAGTCTGAGCAACTTCTTCGAAAGAAAGCTGATCATAAATCTTTACCATTTCTGTCATCTGGAATTCAATATCAGGATAAACCGGAACAAGGTCGTGATCCTGATAATAGTGGCTGATATAAGTAGCTGCGATGTAAGCAGGTACATATGCTCTTGTCTCTCTTGGCAAATACCTTCTGATTCTCCAGAAGTTCTTGCTCCTTCCTCTTTTTACTGCACGATTAACCCGTCCAGGCCCACCATTATAGGCAGCGAGCGCCAACTCCCAATTACCATACTTACGGTATAATCTTGAAAGATAGGTCAAAGCAGCACGAGTTGCTTTTTCAGGGTCTTTTCTTTCATCTACCCGGCTATTGATACTCAAGCCATACTCTTTACCAGTTGGCGGCATAAATTGCCATAAGCCAACTGCTCCGGAGCGAGACACCGCATGAGCATCAAGGGCAGATTCAACGACTGACAAATATTTTAAATCTGAGGGTAATCCAAACTCCGCAAGCAAGCGGTCAAAAAGAGGATAATAAATCGCCGTTCGACCTAGCATCGCCTCGACCTTATCTCTTTTCTTAACGGTATAAGTCCTGATGTAAGACCTTACAGCAGGAGTAAATTGGGGCTTAACTACGTTATTTTGAATTTTAGAAAGTCGCTCTTTGATCAGTTCATCTGATATCAGCGTATACTCCTCTCCTGAATAACTATCCAGGCTCTGAGCAGGTAAGTAATAACTAAAAAGGCATAGTGTTAAGCACAGCGCAAAATGTAAGCAAATCTCTCGCATTGTCAATTTCTTGTTTTTCTCGTGTCGATTTTTCAGCTAGCTCTGTAAAATAAGAGATTCAGCTTATATTCTCCTAAAGCTAAGACAAGAGAATTAATGGTAATGAAATAATTTAACATCTACTTGGGTAATTATCTTGTTTAGGCCCATTAATCATAACAAAACTTTAAGCCCAAATAGTTATTTCGTCATATATAACGACAAAATTGAATATAATTGTAAAATATAATCAACAATTATTCCATGACTTGATGAATTAACTAAATATGAAGACTTTTCGCTCGAAAGTAATAATTCTTTAACATCTCTGTCTCTCTTCATAAACCAACAACTGCCCTCAGAATCAATGTTCTAAGAGCAGTTGTTAGCACTAGCTGAGATAATCTTGAGCTGTTTTTACCCCAACTGTGGAATAATTAAATATCGTCCTCCACTACTTGGAGGGATAACCCCTCGCTTATAAGCCGGGTTAAGTTTCTTAATCAATTCTTCGGAAAACCCAGTCTCCTCTGATAATTGCTTAAAAGTCTTTCGCTCGTAGATAGTTACCGTTTTTGTCAACTGCAAATCGTAATCCGGGTAAGCCGGATGAAGATCATAGAAAAGATAATGATCCATCACATAAGCTGCAGCAATAAACTTTGGCACATAATGAAAGGTCTCTTCTGGTAGATGCTTACGCACTTTCCAAAAATCACGACTTTTGGCTTTGCGCATCGCCTTTTGCATATTTCCTTCGCCACAGTTATAAGACCCAATCGCCAGGTTCCAATCTCCAAAACGCGCATAAAGATCTTTAAGATATTTCATAGCTGCGGAAGTCGCTCGATAAGGATCATAACGCTCATCTACAAAATTATCAATCCGCAATCCATATTTTCTCGCGGTGGCTGGCATAAACTGCCATAAACCGGCCGCACCAACTGGTGATTTTGCCTTGATATCACATCGAGACTCAATCACTGTCATATATTTTAACTCGCTGGGAAGATTATAATGTTGAAGCGAATCTTCAATCATTTTGAAGTACATAGCAGACCGACCGAGGATGCGTTCTGCATTTTTTCGACCACCTCTGGTATAACCATAGATTTCATTCTTAACGGTCTTAGTATAACGGACATCCATTAACTCGTCATAAATCTCAAGCCTGCCCCTTACTACATCGTGAGAATATTTAGGAACTTTATACTTAGCCTTTTTAGCTCGCTTTGCAGCTTTTTTGGCTGGTTCGTTATTATTGGCTAATAGTGCACTGCCAATTAACAAAAAAGTAAACACACAAAATAATGCTCTGATACTCATGGAAGTCTTTATTACTACTGAATGTTCTAGGATTATTCTCTTTTCTTCGATAGCCAGACGAGGATTATTCCTCAAAGCAATATGCTTTTTCCAATTTCTTGCAAAGTGAGTAGGCTGACTCAACATTTCGAAAGAAATGCTGCTGTTTTTAAAATGGCTGGTTATCAAACAATATTTTTACCGAATAAATCGGCTGCAAATGTAATAGTAACGAACGAAAGCAATAGCCTATAATTGTAAAAACAATCTTACTTTAACGTTTGCTATTACTGGGGAGAAGGGGAAAATAGAAAATATGGAGGGCTTTAGACTATACGAACTTCGACTAGCGATGGTTTGCAGTGCTTTATATATTATTAAAAAAATGTGCTACAAACGATAATAACTTTCGCTCTTCAAATCGGTTCGCAATAAACTGTAACCCAAAAGGCATGCCGTTTTGAAAAGGCTCAACCGGCACACAAATAGCCGGAACTCCTACCATGTTAGCTTGCACAGTAAAAATATCCAATAGATAGGTTGCCACGGGGTCATCTATCTTTTCGCCTATATTCCACGCGGGCACAGGCGATGCGGGCATCATTATAAAATCATACTCCGCAAATATTTCATTGGTCCGTTCTTGTATTAATCTACGTACTTGTTGCGCTTTCCCGTAATAAGCATCGTAATATCCAGCACTTAATACAAACGTACCCAACATAATTCTACGCTTCACCTCAGCACTAAACCCTTCCGTTCTTGATTTTTGATATGTCTCCAGCAGATTAGCTGCCTCCTCACTCCTATGACCGTATCTAATCCCATCAAATCGCGAAAGGTTCGAGGACGCTTCCGCAGTCGTCAATACATAATAAGCAGGAATAATATAATCCAATAAATCAAAGTCTACTGGTTCTACAGTATGCCCGACGGCTTTAAGAGCATTGATTTTATTTTGTGTTAGTTGCTTTACTTCAGGGTCAAGACTATCGTGTTCTAAAGCAGATTTGAAATAAGCTATTTTAAGCGGCTTATCCTGAGCCTCAAAATCTGACAGAACATCTACTGCCTTTGTACTCACCGTGCTATCAAAATCATCAGGCCCTGCCATGATTTCTGTCAATAATGCTGCATCCGAAACACTATTGGTCAGTGTACCAATCTGATCAAAAGAAGAAGCATAAGCGAGCAATCCGTAGCGTGATATTCGCCCATAAGTTGGCTTGAATCCGAGCACCCCACAAAAAGAAGCAGGTTGGCGTACCGAACCTCCGGTATCCGTTCCCAATGAAGCCAGACAGGTATCTGCCTGCACCGAAACAGCAGAGCCACCAGAAGAACCGCCAGGTACTTTGTCTGGATCTGCAAAGTTACGAACAGGTCCAAATACAGAGTTTTCATTCGTAGAGCCCATAGCAAATTGATCACAATTTACCCGGCCAATGATAATCGCATCTTCCGCTAAAACTCGTTCGATTGCCGTTGCAGAGAAAGGCGTTGTATATCCTTCCAGAATTTTTGAAGCGGCCGTAATTCCATGCCCTTCATAACAAATAACATCTTTATGAGAAATCACCATCCCGAATAAACGACCTACTGATTCGGGGTTTGATTTGAACTTAGCATCTAATTGTGCCGCTTTTTCACGAGCTTCCTCAGCATAAACTTCAACATAGATGTTTAGCGCTTCGCTTGCTTCGATATTTTTTAGATAGTATTCGACGAGCTCCGTCATCGAAATCGCTCCGCTTTGCAAATCTGCTCTAACATCAACCAAGGAATTATATCGTGCCATCTGCTATGCTAACTTTTGTAGAAGAGATTCTAATGAAACCAACTCCTGTTCGCCTGTCTCCATATTCTTCAACGCAACTTGCCCCTGCTCCATCTCCTGACTTCCAACTACGGCAACAAAAGGAACATTCCGGGCATTCGCATATTTCATTTGCTTATTCATCTTCGTCGGCTTAGGGTACAACTCTGAGGCAATGCCAGCAGCTCGGGTCTTATTCAACCAATCGAAAGCATAAGTATGCGTAGCATCGTCAAAAGCCACGAATAATAACTTCAAGCCCTGAATCGCTTCTTTTGGAAAGATGTCCAGTTCTTCCATTACATCATAGATTCGATCCGCTCCAAAAGAAACACCGACACCGGATACTCCTTTTAAACCAAACACTCCGGTCAAATCATCATATCGGCCTCCGCCACCAATAGATCCCATCTTGACATCATTAGCTGCAACCTCAAAAATACACCCAGTATAATAGTTCAGTCCTCTAGCCAGTGTTATATCAAATTGAACTTTATTGGATGAAGACTGCAAGTCGAAGTATCGGTGAAACTCCCTTAACTCTTCAATGCCTTTCATACCCGTTTCGCTAGTGGCTAGTAATTCACTAAGTTCGCTCAGCGATGTAACTCCAAGCATACTTATTATTTGATCAACGGATTGCTCTGGGATTCCTCTTTTAAGCATTTCATCCTTCACGCCCTGTACTTCTACTTTATCCAACTTATCAATAGAGATAGTCATATCCATAAATTGATCCGCGATACCGGCTGCTTCAGCCATTCCGAAGAGTACTTTTCGGTTGTTGACTTTTATAGTGACGTTGATTCCAAGCTTGGCAAAAGCTTCGTCGTAAATCTGTACCAGCTCCGCCTCATACATCAAAGCGTCCGATCCAACAACATCCACATCACATTGATAAAATTCCCGGTAACGGCCTCTTTGAGGTCGGTCCGCTCGCCATACTGGTTGAATCTGATAACGTTTAAAAGGATAACTGATCTCATTCTGGTGCATCACCACATACCGAGCAAAAGGAACTGTCAAATCGTAGCGCAATCCTTTTTCCGAAATCGAACTAAGCAATTGCCCGGAGTCACGCTGTTCTAAAGCTTCAGCATTTGCTTTCCGAAGGTAATCACCACTATTCAGTACCTTGAAGAGTAGTTTATCGCCTTCTTCTCCATACTTCCCCGTTAAGGTGGATAGGTTTTCCATCGTTGGTGTTTCAATAGGCTGATAGCCGTACTTGACAAACACACTTCGTATAGTATCAAATATATAGGTACGTTTACTTACTTCAGCAGGGCCAAAATCTCGGGTACCTTTAGGAATACTTGGCTTCATGTAACAAAGAAGTTAGAAAGTTATTAAGGCTAAGGCAGTTAAATCCAATTATTGGATACTTAACAGCCTTAGCTACTGTCCTGTCCTACCAGGCAGATTTAAATTGATTGAGAAAACGAGCGTCGTTCTCAAATAAAAGGCGGATATCATTGATTTGGTAGAGCATCATTGCTTGTCTTTCGATCCCCATCCCCCAGGCAAATCCGGTGTATTTCTCATGATCAATACCACAGTTTTTGAGTACTTCAGGATCAACCATTCCACATCCAAGGATTTCAACCCAACCGGTATATTTACACACCGAACACCCTTCCGCATCACAGATAAAACAACTCACATCCATCTCCGCACTTGGCTCTGTAAAAGGGAAGAAAGAAGGTCTTAATCGGATCTTAGTTTCGGGACCATACATTTCCTGTGCAAAGTAAAGCAGGGTCTGCTTCATATCTGCGAAAGAAACATTCTCATCAATGTATAAGCCTTCCACTTGATGAAACTGGCAGTGTGAACGTGCGGAAATAGTTTCATTTCTGTATACACGCCCCGGAGCAATTATACGTATAGGGGGTTGCTGACTTGTCATCGTACGAGCTTGAACAGAAGAAGTATGCGTACGAAGTAGCATCTTCGTGCTATCCTTCAAGTAGAAGGTATCCTGCATATCTCGAGCGGGATGATCTTCCGGCGTATTCATAGCCGTAAAGTTATGCCAGTCATCTTCAATCTCCCGATTTTCAGCAACGGCAAACCCTATTCTGGAAAAGATATCAATAATTCTATTTAAAGTAATCGATATAGGATGTCGGCTTCCCAAATCTACTGGCTCCGCAGGTGCCGTCAAATCAATATCTGCACCTTCTGCCTGATCTGCTGCAGATTCAGCAGCTGACTTCAATTGCTGAAACTTTTGCTCCGCTGCTTGTTTGACAGCGTTTACCAATTGTCCAAACTCTTTCTTTTTTTCATTAGGAACATTTCGAATTTCACCAAACAAAGGTTTGATGATATTTTTAGAACCTAAGTACCGAATCCGGAATTGCTCAATTTCTTCTGGATTTTGCGGACTATCAACCTTAATCTCTTCTAGTACTTGTTGTACTTTTTCGAATATTTCCGTTGCCATCTGACAGGGTTTTAGTAATGAGCCACAAAGGTAATATATTACGTTGATTTTTACCACCACGAAAGGAGGATGCATTCCGTGGGTAATATTATCTGATCCTGTGGCCTCTTCAGTGAATAATTATGCTGTCTCCAGGAGCTTACGTTAGTATAAACATCTTTGTTCTTTCAGGCGTTCTCATTCTTCAAGTTCTTCTTTTCTTATCTTTGCAAAAACTATAGTATGATCATTTACAATGTAACCGTCAAAATAAACCAGGCCCTGGAGCAAGAATGGCTTAACTG
Organism: Saprospiraceae bacterium; assembly: GCA_020631105.1. Classification (GTDB taxonomy): domain Bacteria; phylum Bacteroidota; class Bacteroidia; order Chitinophagales; family Saprospiraceae; genus JAHDHW01. The sequence goes on from JAHDHW010000058.1 coordinate 21,589, forward strand.
GATGAGAACCACTCATATTCCTGATGTTTTGAATACTGGTTATTTCGTGGATCATAAAGTTTGCAAGATCATTCATGATGATGGAGACGGAGGCGTCACCTATGCATTCCAATATTTCTGTAAAAGTATGACCAGCTTTCAGGAATATCAGGCAAACCACGCAAAAGCTTTACAAAAAGACCATAGTGACCGCTATAAAAATCAATATGTAGCTTTTCGAACCTTAATGGAAGTAATCGAGTAAGCTGTTTTCCGACAATACCCCGACTTAATACATCAATTAATACGCTAACTTGTTAGCCTATTATCTTATTACCTTTTCTACTCCTGTTTAATTTGAAGAACCTATCTGCCATCATATTCTTGTTCATCGCTAATTCCATATCCGGAATTTCTCAAGGGATCAGTATGATTGCTATTCCCTGGTATTTTGCGATGCGAGAAGAGATGGGCAGCTTTGGTCTCATCTACATCCTGACCAACGTTATCGGTTTATTATGGGTTCCTTACAGCGGGACCTTTGTCGACAAATATAACCGCAGAAATATTTTCATGGCCATTACATTGACTTCGGGATTATTATTAAGCGCAATGGCTTATTACGGATATCAAAGCGGGGGCTTATCGCTTTGGATGGTAGGCTTTGTTTTTATGTTCACTTTCTTCAATTATAACATTCATTACCCGAATCTTTATGCTTTTGTACAGGAGATAACAGAAGCCGATCGATATGGAAGTATCTCCTCATACATTGAGATTCAAGGGCAAACCACGAATATACTAGCAGGAGCAACAGCTGCCTTATTACTGGAAGGATCGAACACCGGAATTCTAAATATCCTGGGTATTGAATTTAATACGGGCTGGCAGTTTACAGCATGGGAAATCCATGAAATATTTGCCCTTGATGCGATCACTTACTTTGTTGGACTTTTCTTTATTTCGCTGATCCGATACGTACCGCTGAGCAAACGGGACTTCGAACCCGGCCCGATCAACGAACGCTTAAAAGTCGGCATCAATTATTTATTGAAGCACACCAAGATTCTTGTCTTTGGTATCGCTTCGCATTCAGTCTTTGCAGCAGCCATTGTAACGACTATGTTTCTGGCTCCGCTCTATGTAAAGAATCATCTCTTAGCTGATGGTGCAATATATGCTTCCGGGAAAATGTTTTTTGCGATGGGCTCTGTGATTTCGGGTATTGCAATCCGTAAGATATTCAGTAAGGTTAATATTCCCATGTCCATTATTATCCTGACGGTCATTTCTGCCCTGGCCAATTTTACCTTAAGTATCAACACCATCGATATTATATTCTTTATGGCGTCTTTCTTTATGGGGATGTGTAATGCCGGGATACGCGTACAACGCGTTACTTATTTATTTATGGTTATTCCGAATCAGGTTTATGGGCGAGCCACCAGTATTTTTACACAAATCAACACACTGCTTCGGATTCTCTTTCTCTCTTTATTTTCACTCGCTTTCTTCCAGACTGGTCACGAGATCATTTATGCCTTTACCATTCTTTCTTTGTTTTTGGTGCTTACACTGGTGGTTTTGTCATGGAATTATAGAAAATTAGATCTAAAAGCCTGAGGAGACGAATTATGCTTTCCTCCACTAGCAAATCATCTGAAATTAGCGTAATTTCGCTGATATTTTCAAGCGTTTCCTTTACGCTTTTGAAAACACCTATTAATTAACCGTATTGCCTTATACAAATTAAACCTACCATAATGGAATTTAAATTAACTGAAGAACATTTAGCGGTAAGAGAAGCCGCCAGGGATTTTGCCCAAAATGAACTAAAACCTGGTGTAATAGAACGAGATTCGAAGATGATTTACCCTACCGATCAGGTACGTATGATGGGGGAGCTTGGCTTTTTAGGTATGATGGTTTCTCCAGAGTATGGAGGTGGCGGAATGGACACTCTTTCTTACGTCCTTGCAATGGAAGAGATTTCTAAAGTTGATAATTCTTGCTCTGTTATTGTCTCTGTTAATAATTCACTGGTTGCCTGGGGAGTAGAAACCTACGGTAACGAAGCTCAAAAGGCTAAGTACCTACCTAAAATCGCCAGTGGCGAAACAATAGGTTCTTTCTGCCTTTCAGAGCCAGAAGCAGGTAGTGATGCGACCAGCCAAAGAACAACTGCTGTTGACATGGGAGACCACTATCTTCTTAATGGTACCAAAAACTGGATCACCAATGGTGGCACCTCAAAAATACATTTAGTGATTGCTCAAACCAATGTAGAACTTGGTCACCGCGGAATCAATGCATTCATTGTAGAAGCAGACTGGGAAGGTGTTGCAATTGGAGCAAAAGAAGATAAGTTAGGTATTCGATCTTCAGATACACATACCATCATGTATAACGATGTTAAAGTACCTAAAGAAAACAGAATCGGCGATGAAGGCTTCGGGTTTAAGTTTGCCATGAAAACTTTGAATGGAGGGCGAATTGGAATCGCTGCACAAGCACTAGGGATTGCAGGTGGAGCATACGAACTTGCTGCTGCTTATGCGAACGAACGTAAGGCTTTTGGCAAACCTATTAGTGCACACCAGGCTATCGCTTTCAAACTAGCTAAAATGGCTACAGAAATTGAAGCTTCCAAAATGCTTGTTTACCGAGCTGCATGGTTAAAGGATCAGCACATGGATTACAGTTCTGCTGCTGCAATGGCCAAATTATACGCTAGTGAAGTTGCCATGCGACAAACAGTAGAAGCTGTTCAGATCCATGGTGGTTATGGCTTCGTAAAAGAATACCACGTGGAAAGACTAATGCGGGATGCCAAGATTACTCAAATCTATGAAGGAACTTCGGAGATTCAGCAATTAGTGATTTCAAGAGACATCATCAAAAACGGGAATTTATATATTCCTGTCGTCAATCATAATATGGAAAACGCTTAGGTTTTCCTATCTGTTAACTACTGAGTATAGGCTCCTTTATGATGCTTTATACTCAGTAGTTAACAGCTTTTCATCCTTACTTTTCCTGCTTTCCTTTGCTAATACACCAGATGCATGAGCTTTCGCATCTATTTAACACAACCACATCCCATATTTTTCCGTTCTTTAACGTATATACACAATTGGTATACTAATTCAATATGAAAGGATCATTTCAGATTGCTAAAGCTTTTGATATTCCAGTGAAAATTCACTGGAGTTTTGGGCTATTCATATTGTACATTTTATACGTTGGTACTTCGAATGGAAATGATTGGCCAACGGTCGGATTAATGGTCTTGGCTGGCCTGCTTTTGTTTTTCTGTGTTGTTTTGCACGAATACGGGCATGCACTTACTGCAAGAAAATTTGGTGTGAGTACCCGAGACATTATCTTATCCCCAATCGGAGGAGTCGCTCGTCTCGAAAGGTTACCAGAAAAGCCTATTCAGGAATTTTATGTCGCTATTGCAGGCCCTTTGGTGAACATTGCGATCGTACTGATTATCATTCCTATCATGTATTTCACTTTTGGAAACAAACTAGTTTGGGGGGAAGGTTTTTTACTCAGCTTTGTTGAATTACTGGACTTCAAAAGTCCACTCACAATACTTCCTTTTTTAGTTTTAGGAAATATAGCTTTAGCAGGCTTCAACTTACTCCCAGCTTTCCCAATGGACGGTGGGCGAATATTCCGCAGTTTACTTTCTATCAAATTTGGACGTTTACGTGCTACTCAGGTTGCCTCCTTTCTGGGGTCACTTTTTGGCATTGCCATGATCGCTATGGGAGCGATCGGAGCATTGGGTGCGAATATGTTTACATCCTTAATAGGTATTTTTGTTTTACTGATGGCAGTACAGGAGTATCGTATGGTAAAGATGGAAACCGTCTTAAAAAGTAAAAACGCAGGTGATCTTTCTCGTCAAAATTTTACAAAAATATACCTGGATGACACCATGGAAGGTGCGATTCGGGAAGTTAAAACGGGAAACGAAAAGAGCTTTTTAGTCTTTGACCAATTTAATAATCTCGCTGGCGTTTTGCATGAATTATTTATTCGGGAAGCTATTCGCAAAAAAGATGACTTGGCACCGGTAGCAGAATACCTTAGTATAAACTACGAGGGCGTGCAAACTACCGCCTCCTTAAATGAGCTCCTTCGAAAAATGCAACAACACGGATATAGCATCTTACCAGTTTATTTCGAGACAGAACTTGTAGGCGTAATTGATGTAACGATGATGAACAACTTCCTCCGAAAAAACTAAAAGCCCGAACCACTTTCATGATCCGGGCTTTTAATATATGCGCTTCAAATTTTTACAAGCCTAATTTCGCTTTCACCTGTGGCAACACATTCAATGCTTCATCGAGATAGAGCATAACGTTCATCCCGCCTGAATCAAATATCATGGTGTAACCACCTTCTTTCCCTACAGCTTTGATTGCATCATCTATTTTGATCAAAATAGGTTCTAACAATTCATTACGTTTAACATTCAACTGTTGCGTTAAGCTTTGTTCTTCAGCAGCTAATTCTTGTTGCCGTTTTTGTAATCCAGCTTGTACCTCCTGAGCTTGCGCAGGGGCCATAGTTTGATACTTTTGTTCAAAAGCCGCAATATCATCCTGGAATTTTTTTACTTTTTTCTCAAAAGCTGCAGCTAACTCTGCCTGGTATTTTTCTAAAGCGGTATTTGCTGATTCTGCCTGAGGCATTAAAGAGATCAATTCCTGAGAATTGACATATCCATATTTATAATCCTGAGCTTGTGCTTGCACCCCTAATCCAAGGACTAATACAAGGGTAAATATCTTCAAAAGTTGTTTCATTTCTTTTAATTGTCTAATGATTGAAATTGTACGTCTCTAATAAGACGAACAAAGTTAGGTTTAGTATACCAACTTTAATAACTTTTAACAGAACATTATTTTATACAAAATTCTATTAATATCAAGCTGCGATTGTACTTTTGAGCCGCTCAAGCATTTAAATAAGATAGTTTGGTTAAAAAATAAGCCAATGATCAAAGTCGAGAACCTTAGTAAACAATTTAAAAGATCGAAGCAGCAAAGAAAGCAAAATGTTGACCTTAGTCCCTTAGTCACAGCTGTAGATCAGGTTAGCTTTACTTGTCAACCAGGTCGTATCTTTTCTTTACTTGGGCCGAACGGCGCTGGCAAAACCACTACTCTTCGCATGATCGCAACCATTCTTCAGCCTAGTTCTGGTACGATTGAAGTCGCCGGACATAACGTTCGCTCCTTCCCCCGAGAAGTTCGAAAAAAGATAGGTTTCCTTACCGGAAGCACAGGACTATATCAAAGGTTAACTGCTAATGAAATCATCCAGTATTTTTCTGACATCTATCAGGTTGAGCTAAAAGATTTTAAAGCTCGAAAAGATTACCTCTTTACGCTCCTAGACATCCATGACTTTGCAAACAAAAGGATAGGTAGCCTATCCACAGGGATGCAACAAAAAGTATCTATTGCCAGGACCATGATCCATGACCCCGAAGTAGTAATTTTTGACGAACCAACCTCGGGTCTTGATGTCATTACTGCAGAGCACATTATCGAACTAATTCGACAATGTAAGGCTGATGGAAAAACTGTAATTTTTTCATCGCATATTATGAGTGAAGTTGATATGCTTTGTGATGATTTGGCCATCCTGCACAAAGGTAAATTATGTTACCACTCTACTATGGAAAACTTTAGAAAGGAGATGCAATCGACGAACCTAACGGAGGCTTTTATCCAGATTGTCAAAACCAGTGAATAATAACAATCTAATGGAGGTATTTAAGCGAATATAAAATTTCGGAATTGAATTACAAGAAACATTAATAAATACCTATATTTAAGGAGCTTTGAGCAAAACAAAAAAGATTTATTAACCAAAATTTAAACAGATCATGGGATTTTTTGATTTTCTAAGACGCCTTTTTGGGTCAGCAAAACAGGCAGCAACAGATGTAGCTGATAAAGCAGGAGATGTAGTTGGAGATGTGGTGGAATCAGCTGGAGATGTAATGGAAGGGGCAGTAGATATGGCTAAAGACGCCGGTGGAAAGATTATAGATGCAAGTGGTGATATCGTCGATAGTGCCAAAGATATTGGAGGTTCAATTGTTGATAAAGCCGGGGATGCAATTGAGGGAGCAGTAGATATGGCAAAAGATGCTGGAGGAAAAGTAATTGATAAAGCGGGTGATGCGATGGAGAGTGCTAAAGATATGGCGGGTGATGCAATGGACAAGGCTGGTGACCTCGCTAATGCCGCAAAAGAAAAAGCGGGTGATGCAATGGAAAGTGCTAAGGATATGGCAGGTGATGCGATGGACAAAGCAGGCGACCTCGCTAATGCTGCAAAAGAAAAAGCAGGTGACGCGGTCGAAGGTGCTAAGGACATGGCCAGTGGTGCAATGGATAAAGCAGGTGATCTCGCTAATGCTGCAAAAGATAAAGCCGGGGATGTTGTCGAAGGTGCTAAGGACATGGCGAGCGCTGCAGCTGACAAAGCAGGTGATGCGGTAGATGCTGTGAAAGATAAAGCCGGGGATGTTGTCGAAGGTGCAAAAGACATGGCCAGTGGTGCAATGGACAAGGCTGGTGATCTTGCCAATGCTGCGAAAGAAAAGGCGGGCGACGCAGTAGAAGGTGCTAAGGATATGGCGAGCGCTGCAGCTGATAAAGCAGGTGATGCGGTAGATGCTGTGAAAGATAAAGCAAGTGATGCAATGGATACTGCGAAAGATGTGGCTAGCGGCGCGATGGATAAGGCGGGCGATGTAGTTGATGCTGCAAAAGATAAAGCCGGGGATGTTGTCGAAGGTGCAAAAGATATCGCAGGTGCTGCAGCTGACAAAGCAGGCGATGCGGTAGAAGGCGCAAAAGATGTTGCCAGCTCTGCTAAAGATGCGGGGAAAGAATCCTTTTCTGATCTGGTTCAAGAGGCAAAAGACGCATTCGACGGTTTCAAAAAAACAGGAGAAGATATTGCAGATGCAGCGGAAGATGCCGCTGATGATATCACGAAATCATAATTACTATTATAGATACATTTTAAAAGTGCTGATGAAACATGTTGTTCATCAGCACTTTTTTTATAGTATTTTGCCTATCCGGCAAACTTTAAGACCTTAGTACCAACCTCCTCCAAGTCCTTCGCGGAACGGCCATGGAATACTTGCTAACATAATTATTAGTCCTATCAGATAATAAATAGCGGTAGTCTTAAATTTTGACAAATCTGTTTTTCTACGTTTTGCAACAGAATATCCGATTGTAATCAGGATGATAGCTATTAGCATCATAGAGAAATGCTCTACCGTATAAAAACGCAAGAGTTTATCTTTCATTACTCCCGATTGGTGAGAAACATAAGGGCTTATAAAATATAAGATCAAGCCAAGAATAAATTGTACATGCGTAAAAATCAATGCGAAAAGCGCTTTTTTCCGGTCTCCCTCGGTATAAGCTTTCTTACCTGACCAACCTTGAAAAGCTGCGATAATCGCTAATATTATAAACACGAGTACAAACCAGCGATTAACAGAATGCAAATGTTGTAAAACTTGGTAAAACATGGTTATTGTTGTTAGTGAAGTCCAAGATTAGACCTAGTACAAAGGTAAAACTGCTGATCTAAAATCAAAATTAGAATGGAAATGAAATGCGAATAGAATAAAAATGAAAACTTTAGCCAAGTTTCAATGACTTATGACTTATGACTTATGACT
>JAHDHW010000266.1 GCA_020631105.1 Saprospiraceae bacterium
TCCACTGTTCCACTGCTACTAATGCGTACAAAAGTTATGATGATCACTTGTTCCGATCGGAGAACCTGCGGGCATATCTACCGAAGGTTTTACTTTCCAATCGCTTGGGTTTTCTTTGAATTGATTAATTTTTCGCTGGGCCAACAGAAAATGACCTTTTCTTTCGCTGGAGTAAGGCGCATCTTTATTAATTAGCGCATCTATTTCTTCTACCGCAAGTAAGGACAGCGCCTGCGTCTGTGAACTCGCTCTTTCATCAACGGCTAAGTACATGATTTGATCGAGGATCAACTGGTCCACCATGCGCTGAATGGCAGCATCATATCCATTGCCTTCACGATGCCAACCTGTGGTATATAATTGCTTGAGTACATCAGAAAAGGACAGGTCACTATAACCCAGGTCATGATGTTGAACTAAACGATTGGCTCGATGTGGGTGCAGGATTGCCTGGATCGTCGCATGTGCAGAACTCTCCGCCACAGATACCGGATCAAAAGATAAACCAGTTCGACTTTTAAAACTCTCCCGGGTACGAGAATAACCAATTGGTTTTGGTGGGATTAATTCAATAATCGCCGGAGGTAATTTTAGAAAGCCGGGTTTTAAGCTTTCGGTTAATGTTTGTAGTGCAGAGCGCTGAAGTTGATCGGATACAACTTTAGGGCCATCGGTACCATCTCCTCTGACGCTGTAAGCATAATCCACGCCACCTATTAATTTCGTGACGGCTTCCATCTGGTAACGGTGTGCCAGATAAAGCGGAACGAGTACTTCTTCGAGACTTGCCAAGGGTTGGCCTGGCGCAAGATTGTTTACGCTAAACTTTTCTAGTGCTTTATCTCTTACATTCGCTAGTCGTTTGAACTCCGAAATAGCATCAGTTCCATTATCCCAAAGGTGCGCGTAAGGATGCGCTCCACCAATTGGTCGGGCATCCTGATCAGAGATGTATTTAAGTCCCATGGTATTATTCTCTGATAATATATCCTGAAGTGCTTGTTCTTCATCTGTTCCTTTCGGAAAGTCCTGGTAGCCATAAAGAACGGTACGTTTATCCCATGCTCCAATGCCAACATCGTAAGCTTTAGAGAAATCCAGACTTCCATCATTCTTTACCGTAATGTAGGGGTGAGGATAATCCATAACCGAAGCACGGTCATTATAACTTGCCGCAAAGTTATGCGCTAATCCAATGGTGTGTCCGACCTCATGCGCGGATAGCTGGCGTAGCCTAGCTAATGCCATTTCTTTCATTTCCGGACTTACTGCTTTGCCTTCTTCGTATGGAGTAAGTAATCCCTGCGCGATTAAAAAGTCCTGACGAACTCGAAGTGACCCAAGTGAAACGTGCCCTTTGAGAATCTCTCCAGTTCTTGGATCAATAATGCTAGAACCATAGGACCAACCTCGCGTAGCACGATGCACCCATTGGATTAGGTTATATCTGACATCCATAGGGTCTGCATCAGCAGGTAGTATTTTTACCTGAAAAGCATTTTTGTAGCCTGCGGCTTCAAAGGCCTGGTCCCACCAGCGGGCACCATCCAAAAGTGCAGAACGGATAGGCTCAGGTGCTCCGGGATCAAGATAATAGATGATAGGCTCTACGGCTTCACTTGTAGCTGCGCCCGGATTTTTTTTCTGGAGATGATGACGTGTTATCCATCGTTTGATCAGCGGTTGATCGATCGGAGTAGCATAATCTTGATAACTAATGCCGAAGTAACCACAGCGAGGGTCAAAAACCCGGGCCTGGTAACCATTATCCGGAAGTTCGATAAAGGAATGATGCTGCCGCACACTTACCGCATTCGCTGATGGCGTAACATCTCGGATATAACTACCGGTAGGAGTGCCTTTAAAGGTGACTGTCGCTTCTAACTCTGTATTTTTAGGGAATGCTTTGCAACGCGGTAAATAGGCAGCTGATCTTGTTTTGTCAAGGGAATAACTTCCTTGTTTTGAGTTCTTGAGCCGCCCAATTACATTATGAGCATCTCGTAATATAAATGAAGTTGCATCAATAAGGACTTTTCCATTTGCTTCACCTTCTACTTTGAACCCCCATAGTACCGATTGAGCAAATGCCTGTTCAACTGATGTTTGCTCGTCAGGATTATCACTTACGGCTCTATAATCATAATTCTTTTGAACTAGTAAAACCTTAGGGCCAATTCGACGAAATTCTACTACATGTTCATTACCTAGTTGCCCTCTATCCAATCCAATATCATTTGAGCCAACTCCGGCAGCTAAAGAATTGACGTATAAAAGTTCTTTGTCAAACTGGTCAATGGCTAGCAACATTTTCCCTTTTTCTTTGTCCCAGTACAAATCAAGGAAACCAGTCTGATGATCCATCTTGGACAACTGTTCAGTTAAACTGGCTTTTTTAGCATCCGGAGATGATTGAGCGGATACTTTTTGAATTTGTTTTTGGCAGGATAAGAGAAAGAAAAATGTAAGTGTAAATAATAGACGATAAGTACTATTCCTCATGTGTGATAATTTTATGTTTAGCCTTGAGCAATTACTCTAAGAGGTGAAAATAAGGAATTTAGATAATAAAGGAGAGCGGATGATAGGACAAAGTACAAACCCCTTTCTCTTTACAATAGAGAAAGGGGTTTGTAAGCATTAATGTATCGATATATTATAACCTCGCAATCACAAACGGAATGGTTCGTCTTTTGAGGTTTTCAACTTGTATGGTCATCATATAGATACCAGCGTTATAGTCTTTGGTGTCAAATCGAATCGGACTAGCCGGAAAAGCATCGATTAATTGCTCTTGTAATAAAACACCTAATCCATTATAGATTTGAACGCGGACTGAACGTCCTTCGTAATCTTTCATGCTAAGATGAACTTCACTTGTAGCAGGATTTGGAAAGACAACGGTCTCATCAAGATCAATCGTAAACTCAATTAGTTTGGAGTTACTGTATCGATAAGTGCCGTCATTGAATACTTCTTTTACCCGATAATAGTTTTTACCAAATTGAGGCTCACTATCATTTCTCGTATAAGTGATGTCACTATAATTGTCGTAAATACTTTCGAATTCGAGATAAGGTTCAAAATCTACATCATTACTTGATCTTTCAATCACAAAATGATTGTTCTTGTACTCTGTATTAGTCGCCCAGAATAATTCAACACTTCTTCCTGCTTTGATAGCCTGGAAGTGTAAGTATTCTCCGGCTAGCATACCCATAGCTCCGCTTGAAGCTTCTACTTCTATTTGATCGGAGACATTACAAACCTCTTGCCAGTTCGCATCCCAAATCGTGATCTTTAAATAATAAAGACCAGGAAGTAAGTTGTCGATTACTTGTGGATCAGTACAGCTATTGAAGCAATCGTAAACAGGAGCCCAGCTTGAATTAAATAATTGTATATGAACGTTGGAGCCTTCAATTTGACTAATGATGACAGAGCTGTCACCAGCGCTATAACTAAACGAACAAGGATCATTAGCCGTAACTTCTTTGATGACACAGTTGCTTTCCAGCCATTGAGTACATCCTACACTTCTTGAGCATCGTACGAAGTAGGTGGTTTCGGTAATGGTTCCCGGATTGTAGGTTGGTCCGCTTGCGCCAGGGATTGCATCAGCTTCAGTATTTGGACATCCGTCTGTTGAGGATAGCCAGATGTATTCAATTGGCTCGTTTCCTCCGTTGGGGCTTTCCACATTTTCGATAAGAGCAGGATCGTAAGCTCCAATCATTGTTTCATTGAATCCGATTTTCCCTCCGTCTGTAACATTGACACAAGCTTCCCCGTCGCAATCTTCAATGCTGACTGTGAAACTACATGTAACGACGTTTCCGCAGTTGTCAGTAGCTGTATATTCGATCTCAGTACTTGTGTCTCCAAAAAAGAAGGAGCCATTTTCCGGACCTTCGGTTTGTGTAATGGTTGGACCAGAGTTGTTTCCACAAGGTACTTCGATGATAAAGTTCTTTTCAACCCAAAAATTAAGGTCATCCCATTCAAATTGTGACCAAGTGTATATCGCTACATATTGATCACTCCCGCTACTAGGTTGATTTACAGTCCAGTTATTATAGTCTACCGGGCTTCCGTCCACCCATTCGTAAGTGCCATCTCCATCTTCATCAGAAAGTCCAATGTAGTATTCTCCGGCTAGGTCAGTAGTAGCTAAAAAGTCTTGTTCAGATTGATCGTCAATAATTAATAAATTGCCACCAGTAGTTTCTGCAAGTGATTTTGCTTGCGGCCATTTTTTCTTATTCAAAGAGACGAAGTAACTATTTCCTCCATAGGTTCCTAGCCAGGTATATCCTGGTAGTTCTTCCAAGCAAGTATTGGATTCGGTAGTACAAGAAGAACTTGCCATGGGGGATTCCCAGGTGACGTATGCTCCTTGGGTGCCAGGTGTGCAGGCGATAATTAAATCGTCAGGGCACTCAATTTCTAAATCATCTGTTCCACAACCCGGGATCACTTCACAGTCACAGGTGCTAGGATCAAAATATTCACAAATTTGGTCACAAACTGGATTTTCCTGAGCTATTATTTCAACAGAAGATTGTGCAGTACATCCTGTTATTTCATCCGTAACTTCAATAGTGTAAGTGCCTGCATTATCAACAATGATTTCATTGGTGTTATTTCCGCTGATTATATTTCCGTCAGAAGTCGACCATGTGTAGGTGATATTACTGGTTGATTGATTTACGAGGGCTACTATTATTGTACTTGGGTTTTCACAACTGAGATTACCACCTTCTGCTGAAACAGAAAGATTGGTGCTAATGTCTTCTATGATTACATCATCCGATGCACTACAGCCGTCTGGTGTTGTTACGGTCAGAGTATATACGCCTGGTTCATTTACGATTATAGCTGGAAGGTCTATCGGAGAAATGATTCCACTTCCTGTAGAAGAAGACCAAAGGTAACTGACTTCTGATGTTGTCGAACTGCCGTTGAGTACTACTTCATCTACAATACAG
>JAHDHW010000267.1 GCA_020631105.1 Saprospiraceae bacterium
CATTTCTCCAAAAAGAAGTCATTCCTAACATTGATCAATGGGAAGAAGAAAGAAGAATTCCAAAATCCATTTGGAAAAAAATGGGGGAGCAGGGTTACTTAGGATTAGGATATCCTTCTGCTTATGGTGGTCTGGAATTAGATTTTTTCTTTGATGTAATATTTTGCGAAGAGACTTCCAAAGTGTTTTCCGGAGGATTTGCAATTACACAATCCGTAGTGCAATATATGTCTTCTACTTATATCGCTAAACATGGTTCTGAACGGTTAAAGCAAAAGTATCTCCCTGGTATTATTAAAGGAGAATTAATCTCAAGTATTGGGATTACCGAACCTTCTGCGGGTTCTGATGCTGCGAACATTAAAACAACGGCTAAGAAAGAAGGAGATTATTATGTGGTAAATGGATCAAAGACTTTTATCACCAATGCCGTCTATGGTGATTTTATTGTAACCGTGGTAAAGACGGACCCGGATGCGGGCCCCGCAGGTGTTAGTCTTCTGGTCATTGATAGAAATGCAGAAGGCGTATCTGCTACAAAATTAAAGAAACTTGGTTGGCATGCTTCGGATACAGCAGAGTTAGCATTTGATAATGTCAAAGTGCCAGCAGAAAATCTTATAGGAGAAGAAGGAAAAGGTTTTTATTATCTCATGGGAGGTCTACAGGTAGAACGACTGGTTGGAGCTGTAATGGGCTATGCCGCTTGCGAAGCAGCGATGGAGTATACGCTTAAATATATGTCAGAGCGGGAAGCATTCAACAGACCTATTAATAAATTTCAGGTGCTTAGACACCGCATGGCTCAGTTGGCAACAGAGATCGAATCCTGTAAGCAATTTGTACTCTATTGTTCTCGCTTGAACAATGATGATAAATATGCAGTAAAGGAATGTTCGATGGCTAAATTATTAGCCTCAGAGCTCTCCGATAAAGTCATGACTCAATGCCTGCAAATGTTTGGTGGTTACGGATATATGGAAGAGTATAAGATTGCCCGAATGTTTAGAGACAGCAGAGTAGGGACGATCGGTGGAGGGTCTTCAGAGATCATGAGAGAGATCATTGCAAAAATGATCATCGATGATGTTTCCTATCAAAGTGTTTCCAGCGAAAAGAAAACGAATGGACAAGTGGATGAGAATAAATTTGAAGCTATGTTAGCTCAAATTAAAAAAAGAACAGCAGCAACGAGCCCTCTTGGAAATACATTGAAATTTGACTTCGGAGATCATCAACTTTTTATTGATGGATCAGGCGAAACGAATAAAGTATCTACCGAAAATAAAGACGCGGATTGTTTGGTGGAAACAAGTTTTGATGACTTCCAAGCGCTTGCCTCCGGCAGCCTTAATCCAATGAGTGCAGTCATGAGTGGTAAGTTGAAGATAAAGGGAGATATGTCTGTTGCTATGAAACTTCAAACACTGTTTGGTTAAAATTAAAAGAATCATCCATGAAAGGGAAAACAATATTTATTACAGGTTCAAGCCGAGGCATTGGAAAAGCTATCGCCCTGCGACTGGCTAAAGAAGGAGCTAATATTTGTATCGCAGCAAAAACAGTTGAACCGCACCCTAAATTAGAAGGGACGATTTTTACCGCAGCAGCAGAAGTAGAAGCATGTGGTGGTCAAGCACTTCCGATACAGGTCGACATCCGTGAGGAAGAAAATGTAAAAGCTGCAATTGAAAAGGCAGTCGAACATTTTGGAGGGATTGATATTCTGATAAATAATGCAAGTGCAATTAACCTGAGCAAGACGCCTGATCTCCCAATGAAACGGTACGATCTTATCCATGATATTAACGCTCGTGGTACTTTCATGGTTTCTAAATATTGCATCCCGCATCTGAAAAAGGGAGACAATCCACATATTCTAAATCTATCTCCACCTTTAAATATGGACCCATCCTGGTTTGGCAGACACCTTGCTTACACCATGAGTAAGTATAACATGAGTATGATTGCCATGGGATTAGCCGATGAGCTGAAGTCGGATGGGGTAGCGGTAAATGCACTTTGGCCGAAGACCGCTATTGCGACTGCCGCGATTCGAAATATTTTAGGCGGAGAAGAATTAATCAAATGTAGCAGAACACCAGATATCATGGCAGATGCGGCCTATGAAATATTAAGTCAGCCATCGCTTGAATGCACTGGAAACTTCTTTGTTGACGAAGATTTACTGCGAGACAAAGGCATTGAAGATTTTGATCATTATGCAGTGGATTTAAGTAAACCTTTAATGCCTGATTTTTTCTTGTAAAAACTATTGCTATCAGACCTTCAAAAAATGAAGTCACAGCCCACTGAAAATGTACCAACTGTTATTGAACGCTTTTACCATTGGGAAAAGACGACTCCTGATAAAGTGTTTTTACGTCAACCAAAAGGGAAGCACTGGAAAACGCTTACTTACCAGCAAGCTGGAGAAGAAGCAAGGAAACTAACAACAGCGCTAAGGGACTTGGGCTTAGCAAAAGGGGATCATGTAGCGATCTACTCCAAAAATTGTTACCACTGGATTTTAACGGATTTGGCGATTATGATGGGGGGCTTTGTTTCGGTACCCTTGTATTCGAGTCTTACCAAAGAAGGCTTAAAAGAAGTGATTGACCTGGCGGATTTGAAAGCTATTTTCTTAGGCAAGTTGGATAATTGGGGCGATAGAACATCTGTGATTCCTTCAGAGGTGTTAGCGATTAAATTTCCGCATTATGATGGCAACGCAGAAGTGACTGTGGGGATGGAATGGAATGAATTATTAAAAGATAAGATGCCAGCTTCTGATAATTATGTACCCCTGTTAAGTGATTTATGGACCATAAAATTTACCTCTGGGACGACAGGTACTCCCAAGGGCGTTATGCATATTCATCGGTCTCCAAGCTGGACGATGAAACAAGAAGAGGAAACGAATTTTGTAGGATTAATGGATCTGCCTGAAGTTCGGACTTTTTCTTATTTGCCGCTTAATCATGTAGGCGAAAGAATTGGTATTGAACTACCGTCCATTTGGTTTGGAGGGAGCATCTCATTTGCGGAAAGTATTGACACTTTCGCTCAAAATTTACAAGCGATCCAACCCACGCTTTTCTTTTCTGTTCCAAGATTATGGAATAAATTCTATCTGGGGGTTATTGAAAAAATTCCAAAGAAAACACTTTTCTTTTTATTGAGCCTTCCGCTTATTTCAAGTTTCCTCAAAAAGAAAATAAGAACCGCAATGGGGATGAGAGATGTGCAGGTTGTCGGGACAGGTGCTGCCATAACGCCAGCTTTTATCAAAGAGTTTTACAAGAAGTTAGACATCCGATTGATAGAGGCATATGGGATGACGGAGGTCTGTGGTTGTATTACTTATGGAGTAGGGGATACTCCGGATGATTCTGTTGGGAAAACTATTCCTTATGGTGAAGTGAAAATTAATCCTGATTCTGGCGAGGTATTAATGAAGACTCCTTTTTTGATGAAAGGCTATTATAAGAATCCGGCGAAAACAGCTTCAGTAGTTAAAGATGGTTGGATGCACAGTGGGGATAAAGGCGTCATTGATGCGAAAGGGAATCTAAAGATTATTGGCAGAATCAACGATGCATTTAAGACCTCCAAAGGGATCTACGTTACACCTAATCCCCTGGAAGAGATCTTGATGCAAAATGATTTTATTGAGCAAGTTTGTGTCGTTGGTCTTGGTATTCCGCAACCTCTTGCCCTGGTCAATTTATCTGAAATAGGCTTGGGAGAAGAAAAAGCAACGGTTGAAAATTCCATATTAGAAAGCCTGCAAAAGGTAAATAAAGGAAGAACGAATTATTCACAAATATCTACTGTAATCATCCAAAGGAATACATGGTCGATTGAGAATGATCTCTTGACCCCGACACTCAAAGTGAGGCGTCAGCAAATGGATGATCAATTCAGAGCTCAGTACTTGGGATGGCATCAGGATGATGCCTCAATTCTTTGGGTATAAGGATGTAATCAGCGTAAAATAAAAATAATCCAATTGTGAAAAATATTTTAATTACGGGAGGTTCTGGCGGAATAGGATACGAGATGTCCAGGGTTTTTGCTGGAAACGGGTTTCATTTATTTTGGGTGACGATCAATGAAGAAGAAGCTAAAACTTCAAAGCAAAACTTAGCATTAGAATTTCCCGAAATAAAAGTAAACTATCTCATCCAGGATTTATCCCGGGCCGATGCCGCTCAAAATGTTTTTAATTGGTTCGCTGATCAAAACATTCCTCTGAACGTATTAATCAATAATGCAGGCTTTGGTTTATATGGACTAAGCTTTGATCTGGCGCTTGAAAAAGAGCTCAATATGCTAGAATTAAATGTGCTTACCCTGTACAAAATTACTCGTTTGTTTTTACCTGAGATGATGAAAAGAAATTCGGGGTGCATCATTAATATTAGTTCAAATACTTCTTTCCAACCCGTACCAAAGATGGCATTATACGCCGCGACCAAAGCATTCGTTTCTCATTATAGCCAGGCATTGAATGAAGAATTGAGAATGTCCGATTCTAAGGTAAAGGTCATCACTGTTTGCCCGGCAGCAATTAAGGACACTGCATTTAAGAAAGTAGCCAAAATGGAAAAAGTCAAAACCTTTGAAGGCCTGGTGGCGACGGATAAGAAAGAAGTAGCCATGGATGTCTGGAATGCTTATAATAATGAAAAGTCCTTTGTCATGTCGGGCGCTAAATTGAGAATGTTTTACCCCATGCTAAAATTCTTTCCTAAGCCAATCTTGAAATATTTACTAAATAGTGAATTATCTGAGAAAAGTGATTGAGTCGTTGTGGTTGTCCAGTTTGGATGTATTTAATAAATTTAGATATGAGGTGACCCCCTAAAGTTTCCCTTCGTATAGGCTAATCAAAGGCTCATTCAATGAAAAAATGGATATTACTATTGTCTCTCCCGGCA
>JAHDHW010000268.1 GCA_020631105.1 Saprospiraceae bacterium
CATTTCCTACGCCGCAATCTTATACTCCGAAAACTTAAACGACAGTTTCGTCCCCTGATCTACCTCAACCTCCATCTCTCCTTCCAACTGATCCAAAAGTGTATCGATTAGTTTTAAGCCAAAAGACTCAGATCTCCGATTATCTAAATCCATCCCTACCCCATCATCAGAGAAATCCAGAAAAAGCTGGTTTTCACTTTCGAACAGATGAATATGAATGCTCCCGGAACGACCATCCGGAAACGCATACTTTAAAGTATTCGTCAACAGTTCATTGATAATTAAACCCAGCGGAACCAGCGTATCTACATCCAGCAGCATATCCGGAATACTGGTATGTAGCTGTATCCGCTGATTATCAATCTTAAATGAATGCATTAATTCACTACTTAGTTTTTCTACATATTCTCTTAAGCTAACTCCCGTGAGGTTTTCTTTGTGATATAAATTTTGATGGATTAGCGCCATTGACTTTACCCTTGATTTTCCAGAATTAAGGACTTGCAGGGCATTAGGATCTTGCACATGATGACTCTGCAAGCCTAACAAACTGGAAACCAACTGTAAGTTATTCTTCACCCTATGATGAATCTCCCGTAATAAGATATCTTTTTCCTGAAGGGCCTTTGAAATGATTTGATTTTGTGATTCGATTTTTTTCTTTTGATTAAAAATCCGGTAAACTAAAAAACTCAAAATGGCCAAAACAATGGCCAAACCGCTTAAGACCACTCTTTGCTGATTAATCTTCAATTGATCAATTTCAGAACGATGACTTAACATTGCAATTTCTTCTTCTTTTTCTTTCGTTTCATATGCTGTTTCGATTTCGAGGATTTGCTGACTAATAGTCTCATTTAACATCGTATCTTTCTCTGCCTCATACTTTTTGAAATAAGTCAATGATTTTTTAAAATCTCCTTGTTCCTCATAGATTTGAGAAAGCAGTTGCGCAGCTACTTTTTGCTGTTTACCATTTTTACTAAGCTCAGAGATATTTAATCCTTCCTTTGCATAATCAGCGGCCTGAGCAAACTGTCTACGTTTTAAGTAAAGTTCAGCTAACTGCATATATGCTCCAGCTAACTCCATCTTACCCTTGATCTTTAAGCTGATGGCCATAGCTGCTTTGATATGGTATTCGGCCTGATCTAAATCTCCCTGTTGCAAATAAACCGCTCCTAAGTTTCCATGACTATAACCAAGTCCCCACTCATATCCAAGAGAAGAATTAATAGCATGTTGTCGTTGAAAATAAGGCACTGCAGCCTCCGGCCGGCCAGACAAGGTGTACATATCTCCCATATTATTACACACGGCAGCAATACCAAGACTATCATCGTAAGACTCATAGATTTGTAAGGCTTCCTTTGCCAAAGCAATAGCTTTATCGTAGGATTGCAGGTTTTTATAAAAGGAGGATTTCAGGTTAATGATTCGGGCGATCATTTTTTCATTCCCTAGTTTTTTTTGAATACGAATACCCTGGTTCGCCGTACTCAAAAAATTACTTTGATCTCTTTTAAAGTAATGACACACCATTTTCTGATAGAGCATTGTTGCCATCTCAACAGAGTCTTTTTGACGTTCATAATAAGGTGTTACCTTATTTAAAAGCTCCAGGGCAACATCATAATTCCCTGCGTTCAACTCACAGACTGCATAGTAATAATCAATTCTCTTTAGTAAGGCCTCGTTATTCGTTTTTCTTCCGATCATCCCTACAGAATCCGCGTACATTTTACAGGTATCCAGATTTATCCGACTATAGTGTCTGGATAGCTTAGCATAAAGATTTGATTTTAAGGAATCGTTTTGAGTGGTATCTAATTGTGCTACAATTTGATTAACCTTTTGCGTATACCCTTTTGCCCCTTGAAGCAGAAACAGAGCAGACAAAAAAAGTATTCTTAAAGCAGGAATTCTATAAAGTAATATCATCGATATAAGTAGTTACCTCCTAATTTAAAAATTATTTCAATGGCTTAAATAATTTTGCAGGATGAATTTTATCCCCATTCAATGACTAGATATGATAAAACACCTACAGAGAAAAGTACACCTTCTACAAAACAATTACAAATACAACTAACACACTACACCCATATGGGTAGTCCTTGAAAAAACTTTTACTTATTCTTCCCTAAAAAGTGTAATCAGGAGACCTTTGCATCAATTATTGAGTAGACTTTATGGAATGAATTGTATTTTACCAATCCACAATTAATAAAGTTTACTTATGAAATTATTCTCTACCCTGCTATTCTTTTTTGTAATCTCTGGGAGCTTAAAGAGTCAAGACACCTATCACAGCAATTTAAGTAGTCAACTGATGGCTGATTATAGTTTACCATCCGGAGAATGGATCTTTTCTGATACAGAATCTGCAAACTACAATAGTATGATCAGCTACGGATGTGCCGAAAGTCAGGTTAGCATTTCAGGTCAGGATTTCTCGATTGCATCAGAAGTAGTTATTGCCCAACAAGGGGACAATCCATGGGACGCAGGTTGGAAAATTGACAACCTCAACTCCATTAACGAAGGAGATGCAATCCTCTTAGTTATTTGGCTTCGCTCTACTGGCGGAAGTGATGGTGATGTTAATATTTTTGTAGAACGAAACTCGGATTACGCAAAAGAGATTTATGTCTCGACTATTATTGGCTCGGAGTGGACTCAATATTTCATCCCTTTTGAAGCCGCTTTAAGTACTTATAGTGCCGCTCAACTTTCTATGGGATTTCATTTAGCAAAAGCTAGTCAAACACTACAAATCGGTGGTTTTACGGCTATTAATTACGGAACTGATGTAGATATTGAAGATTTACCCTCTAACTTCAATAGCGAACAATACGGAGGTTACGAAGACGATGCTCCCTGGAGAGCACCCGCTGCAGAGCGGATCGATAACCTGCGAAAGGCCAACCTGACTATTACTGCTCAACAGACAGACGGGACTCCTGTCTCTGATGCCGCATTCGATATTGAAATGCTCGAACATGAATTTGCTTTTGGCTCTGCAATCACCGCAGCGCGAATTGCGGGTAATAACGATCAAAATGTTACTTACGAAAATAAAATCACGAACCTTGATGGAGAAGGGCACGGATTCAACTGGGTGGTTTTTGAGAATGATCTCAAATGGGATGCATGGGAAGAGGAATGGTTTGTCAATCCTACTGAATTGGTCAATGCGGTAGACTGGCTATACGAAAGAGATATAAAAGTACGAGGTCACGCTTTGGTTTGGCCGGGATATAATAACCTACCGGATGACATCCAGGCAAATGCGGGCGATGCCGATTATATCTGGAACAGAATTGACGGTCGCCTGAATGAGATTTTGAATTACCCGGGATTGGAGCCAGAGCGCATTCCGGAATGGGATTGCCTGAATGAAATCGTTACCAATACTTCGTTGGAAAGTACTTTTGCAACAGTTCCCGGGAATACAACCGGCAGAGAGCTTTACGCGGATATTTTTGAGCGAGCGAAAGAAATCTCCCCCGAAACCAAAATGTACATCAACGATTACGTTACGCTGACACTGAATAATACCTCAGGAGGTCAATATCAAGTGCTAAAAGATCGTATTCAGGATTTGCTAGACGCAGGGGCTCCGGTCGAAGGGATTGGTTTTCAATCGCATATCGGCGCTTTTCCTAATGGTATTCCTTCTGTCTTAAATACGCTGGATGATTTTTATAATTCTTTTGGATTGACGGCTAAGGTTACAGAGTTTGACTTACCGCCTAATGTTTCGGAAGAATTAGCAAGTGTGTATCTACGGGATTTTATGACCGCAGTCTTTAGCCATGAGAGTATGGATGGATTTTTATTCTGGAATTTCTGGGATGGCGCGACCTGGGCAAACCCCGGTGCAAATCTTTATCGACAGGATTGGTCCCGAACACCGGCCGGTGATACTTTTGTCGACCTCGTTTTCGGAGATTGGTGGACCCATGAATTAAAAACAACAAACACTGATGGCAATTTAACCTTGCGCGGATTCAAAGGTAAATACAAAATCACTTATGAATGCGACGGGCAAATGGTCTCTGATACGATTTACTTAAGCGAAGATCAGAACCTCTCGATTACCTGTGATGCTTTACAAACAGATGTGGAAGATCTCAGCTTGAATGAAGCACTCAACTTTACGATTAGTCCAAATCCTGTTGGTGATGTCCTTCGAATTGAAAGAAACTCAACTCAAAGTGTACAGGCGATATTATTCAATAGTCTTGGCGCAAAAGTATTCGAAACTACCATCAGTGATCGGGCAGCGGAGTTAGATGTTGCTGACTTGAAAGGCATTTATTTCCTTGAGCTGTCGGACAAAAAAGAAAGATCGATCCAAAAAGTGATTATTCACTAAGTCGACCGATCTTTTGCCTTTGTATTCTGATTAATTTTGGTACTGCACTCAGATTCGATCTATTGCAAACTAAAATTAATTGGGATACGAATTCGACTTGCACCTAAATATTGCTTTATCTTAATTTCCTCGAGCTCGCTTAATGCTGCTACTAATTTTTCGTTTAAGGTTTTGTGTCCACCTTTTGAGACCATTACCTTTTGGATGACACCTTGGTGATCGATAAAAAAGTCGACCATTACATCAGTTTCTACACTATATTCTTTCATCAATTCTGGGTAATCAATGTTCTCTCGAACGAATGTATTAATCATTTGAGCAGCCTGGTTCGTTTCGATCTTGTACATTTCAAGTGCGGAACTGGACTTAAGTGACTTTTTGGATTCGCTGAGTTTCATCGCTGAAGCACTTACTTCGACGCTAGTTTCGTGGTTCATAATGGAGTTCTGTGCATCTAAATAGCTTACATAAAATAAAGCGATACACATTGCGATAGTTTTGATGGAGTTACACATGATAAATAAGTTTTTAGAGTAAAGTAATTGTTAATGACACCCCTT
>JAHDHW010000269.1 GCA_020631105.1 Saprospiraceae bacterium
ATTACAATAGAATTATTGAAGTCTATCCCGATAGGTTGCCGAATGAAACAAATGGCGAATATTTAGCTCGTAATGGTAGGATTGTCAAGAGGCCACTTAGAGACAGTCTCAAGGAATGTGCTGAACCATTTGAATTACCGGAAATAAATTACCCAAAGGAAATTTTGGATTTGTACGGGGTAAATTAACCTTTCATCATTTAACTGATTGGTTCTACGGCAGCGAGAATTGCGGAGGAGAGGAATCAGTTAAATGATGTAACAAAGCTGACGGCGGTCAGCTTTGAAAGATTGAAATATTAAAGCGGTTAGGCGAAGCCGAGCGAGTATCGGCTTGGGTGCCGGAAAAGGATGGTTGTAAAACAACCTTTTTTACGGCAATGTTTTTTCATAAACACAAGGCTGGCGATACTGCCGGTAGGCCTTCAATAATATCAGCCGCAGCCCAAGCCGCCGGAGCGGCGAGCACAAAGTTAAGCGCCGGCTGGGCCCTTTTGGAGTGTTCATTTATACGATATTGGGTTTAAGGGCGCAGGAGTAGGCGCGGATGATAGACTAAAAAAACAAGGAGAAAAAGCGGAGAACTTTGGAGGCGCAATTGCCGGAGAAGTTCGTTACGAGAGTAGCGGTTTTTATCTTGTTTTGTTTAGGCTAGAATGCCGAATAACCGCCCTTCTTATTTACAGTAATTACAGATTATCCAGTTTAACAGATTTTATCATTGCATCCAAAGCGAATAGGATGTGTTCTTTTTGCTCTTTTGAAAATGTGGCAATATCATTTAACCGCTTGAGCATTTTTGGATCCTTTAATAAGTTCTTCTCTTCTGTTTCTCCTAACAAGTAACCAACCGTTGTTTCAAGGTGTGAGGTAAGCTTTTTGACAACATCAATAGTTGGCTTCACCTCGTCTCGTTCATATTTGCCAATAATAGAATGGTTGGTATTCATCAATTTTGCGAGTTCATTTTGTGAAAGCTTCTTGGCTTCTCTACAATCTCTAAGTTTTTTTCCGAAACTATCCATCTAGTTCAAATATGGTATTTACAGGTAGTTAAGTATCAATTTTTACAAATGTATTGTTCAAAGATGATATAATAAAACCATAAATATTTCTAAGATTATCCAAAAGGTATATATTTGGGCAATAAATGAACAGGTAATATTTTTTTCAATGACCATCGCAGATATAAAAAGCAGTTTAACGATCGAAACAGTTTTGAAATATTACGGAATCGAGGTTGATAAGAATGGAATGGCGAAATGTCCTTTCCATGATGATAAGAAGCCAAGCTTTAAAGTTTACCGAGATACGAATACTTGGTGTTGTTTTAGCGGAAACTGTGATGCTGAAACTGGCGATGTCATTGAATTTATAGGATTAAAGGAAGGTTTTATCTCTAGGTTGAGTGGAGCTGTTGTAGGTTGCAAAGAGGGGAAGTACCGAGCGATTTTAAAGGCTAAGGAACTTTTGGGTTTGGGTGATTTAGGTAATCCAAACGAAGGGAACCAGAATTCTTTGGTAAATCCAGTAAGTGCTTCTCCTCCTCTAAAACGAGAATCTAACTACAGCGAGACCTTTGAGAAGTTGCGCCAGAATATCAATCGGAGTAATAGAGCCAAGAAATATTTAAAAGAGAGAGGTTTAAGTTTAGGTTTAGAAGTTGGTTACAATAGTGGAACAGTGTTTTCCAAATTAAAGAGCTGCATCGTTTTCCCTCTGAAAGATGAAGCTGGAAACATTGTTTCACTTTACGGCCGTTCGGTTACTGGTGATCCAGAACGGAGGCATTTTTATTTAACGGACCGCCAAGGCCTTTACCCAAACTACCCATCACCCGAAACCAAGAAACTCATTTTGACCGAAAGCATTATTGATGCTGCCAGTCTGCTACAAAACCCAACTATCACTGAAAGTCACACAGTACTAGCCCTGTTCGGAACAATGGGATTAACCACAGAACACCGGAGAGCCATTAATCAACTTACTCAACTGGAAGAAATCATTTTCTGGATGGATGGCGATGAAGCTGGTGAACAATCTGTGGAGAGATATGCAAAACAACTTAGAGAAACCTATGATACAAATCAGCAAAGTTCAAACCCCGCATGGTGAAGACATTAACAGCTTAATCCAAAGCCACGAGCCAGAAGTACTCAATCATTTATTAAATGAAAGAATCTCGGCAGAATCACCAGCAGCAAAGGGAGTTCCCAAACTAGAAACCAGTAACTCAGCGCAGCGATCTCACGAACACGATCAAAAAAGTAAACTTGACGTGAGTAACCCGGAATTAATCACTTACGAGAGGGGTTATTTAAAATGCAGCTTGTTGGGCGGAATCAATATGCAGCAAACCGACAGGTTGCGGGTAACGTTGCTGTTAGAAAGGGTTCCCAAACTCAGCCCGTTGCACAGTGTTAGGCAAAGTGGTTTAGACTTATATAATGACAATTTCTTACAAAAGTTCACTCGTAGCGCAGCTGAGAAACTAGAATATGGCACCAGCGAAATCAGATTACTACTTGCCCATTTAATTGAAGAATTAGAAACCTACAGATTTAAAGCAATGGAAAACAAACGCAACAAATTGGGTGATGCCAAACCAAGAGTATTAACCCCAGAAAGAAGAAAGGCTGCCCTAGAATATTTAAAGCAAGATAACTTACTGAAACAAACCAACATCGATATTGGAAAGTCTGGGGTTATTGGCGAAGAAGTGAACCGTCTATTAATGTACTTGTGTTTTACCAGTAGACTCAGAGAGCAGCCGTTGCACATGATTAGCCTTGGAGCAAGTGGAACGGGAAAAACCTATTTACAGGAAAAGGTAGCCGAACTTATCCCAGAGCAAGATCAACTTGAAATTACCATGCTCTCGGACAATGCCTTTTACTACTTCAAGCAAAAGGAGTTGAAGCACAAACTCATTTTAATAGAAGACATGGACGGTCTTTCCGGAAACAATACCGGGAGCAATGGCGCGCTGTTGGCACTCCGGGAATTAATGAGCAAAAAGCGAATTAATAAACGAGTGGTATCGAAGGATGCAAAAGGAAACATGCAAACGATATCCTTATTAGTGGAAGGTCCTATCTGTGTGGCTGGAACGACAACGAAAGAAAGGGTTTACGAGGATAATGCGAATCGTAGTCTTCTGATTTACCGGGATAATAGCAGCAATCATTTTGAAAAAGTAATGGATTACCAACGGCGTTATTCTGCTGGAACGGTGGACGCTAAAACCGAAACAGAAATCAAAGAGTTGTTTAAGGATATGCAAACCCTTTTCAAACCGGTGAGCATTAGAAACCCATTTGCCCAGGAACTAAAAATACCGCAAGAAGTATTTAAACCACTTCGCACCAATACCCACTATCTGCAATTTATTGAGTGCGTTACATTTTACCACCAGTTCCAGCGTGAGTTAAAAGTAGATGAGCAAACTGGCGAAACTTACATTGAAACTACACTAGAAGATATTGCAGCGGCCAACGCACTTTTAAAAGATGTGCTATTGGCTAAAGCCGATGAGATTAGCGGAGCTTGCCGGAAGTTCTTTGAGCGTTTAAAGTCTCATTTAAAAGAGAGCAATCAACAATCCTTTTATGGGAAAGAAATCCGGAAAGATTTAAGGCTTAGTTATCCAACGCTAAAACGGCATTTACTGCAGCTTACTATCAATGGATATTTAAAAGTTGTTGGCGGTGACAAGTTCCGTAAAGGCTATGAATACGAGGTGGTAAGCTACGAGGAATACCAGCAGTTGAAAAGCAATATAATTACTGCCTTAGACCAAGCATTGGAGAAAATCAAAAGTAGAAGCTCAGTGGATCAGAGTGGCTCAAAAGTATAGTTGATCCACTAAAGCAGTTGATAATAAAGAAGTAAAGTAAGTAGCTCAGGAAGATTAGTAAAATGGAAGGCAGGGGTAAAAATTTAGGCAGCAAGAATGAAGCAAATGCTTTAGAGATAAAAAAGAAACTGCTAGCAGTTCAATTTAAGGAGTGGTTAGAAATTTTAGGTTATAGCCATCACACGGTTTACGGCGCACCGCGCCAAGTAGAAGAATTATTAATCTGGTTGGATGATCGGTTGGCTGATAAAACCAGCATCACCCAAGTTACCCAAATCACCCAAAATGATGTAGAGGCATTTTTGGAATACTTCAAGAATCGTCCGAATAAACGGAGGTCTGGAGGTTTAAGCATTGCCCACATCAACAAGCAAATAGAGGCTATCAATTTGTTCTTTACTTATTTGAAAACCACAGGCGAGGTTCCGACTAAAATCAAGCTGAAGCGGTTGCAATCTAAGGAGCTTCCCAATCATAAAGTATTAAGCCGCGATGAAATCGAAGAGCTTTATGCGTTAACGGAAGTTAATCTACTTGGTCAGCGCGATCGAACAATTTTAAGTCTTTATTATGGTTGTGGTCTTAGAAAATCGGAAGGTCTTTCGCTAGAAGTATCGGACGTATTGTTTGAGCGCAAACTACTTTACGTACGCAAAACCAAGAACCGCCACGAACGTTATGTTCCAATGACTTCTAGGGTAATGGAAGAACTGGAAGATTACATTTATTATGTGCGCCCTTTATTGTACGACGATAACAAATCCACCGAACGGTTGCTCCTTAGCGAACGCGGTTTGCCGCTTTCTGGAGAATCGTTGGCTTGTCGTTTAAAATTGCTGCAGACGAGAACCAAAAAAGGGCAAGCTACCGGCTTACATTCTTTGCGCCACAGTATCGCCACGCATTTATTAGAAGCTGGAGTAGACATGGATAATGTTGCATTATTCCTGGGTCATCGCACGTTGGATAGCACGCAGGTTTACACGCATTTAATGAAGGAGGTAGGTTGATGTTAGTAGGGTATAAAAACTATTTGAACGCTAATGGTGTTCGACTGCGTACGACGATAGCTT
>JAHDHW010000059.1:0-2851 GCA_020631105.1 Saprospiraceae bacterium
TCTCAATTCGGAGCACTCTTCGGATTGAATGACTACGAAGCACCTTTTAATATTGAGATTATTGAAGTGAATACTGAATTGACCAATGAGGAGAAAGCTATTGCACTTATTAAGGCTTTTGAAACAGGTGACCCTACCGTATTAAACTATATTAATGGAGATAATTATATTAACCATAACCTTTCTGCACCTGCGGGAATTGGAATTTTACAGTTTGTTTTCTCTGGATCACCTACAGGTTTTACAGCTTCGACAGCTAGGTCTTATGAGATAGGTGATATCGTCGTGACACATAATGTATATGGTGGTACATGGAATAATGGTGTACCTCAGGTTGCATTTGATGTATTTAGATTTGAAGATGGATTGATCGTCGAGCATTGGGATAACCTTGGAAATATTGTAGATGATATGGATGGCACAAGTCAGACGGATGGCGCACTAACTCCAGCGTCCGATTTACAAAGTACCAATGCCAATCAAGCTTTGTTAGAAGAGATGGCTGAAACGCTGTTTGTTAACGGAGACTGGACAAACGTTCGAGATTATTTTGATCTTGATAATTATATCCAACACAGCGTAGGTGCTGGAGCAGATGGCGCTTTCCTTGCTACCCTGGAAGGTCAGACGGGTTTATCTTTTTATGATGATGTGAAGTTTGTTCATACACTTGGGAACTTCGGTTTAGTAATGTCTCAGGGGCCAGATATTTATGGCGTAGACCTGGAAGGGACATATGCTTATTATGACTTGTTCCGAATGGAGAATGGAAAGATTGTAGAACATTGGGACGTAATACAACTTATTCCGACACCCGATCAATGGGCCAATAATGATGGGAAATGGGGAGATGACGCAATCACTGGCGTAGATCTAAATCTGGATTTGGAAGTGGTAAATCAATTGTACGAACAATATACTACCATTGATTATGTCTTTACGGTTACTAATGAAGGAGATCTGACAGCTACTAATATCGTTGTAGATGCAGCACTCCCGGAGGGACTAGTGTATACCTCAGATAATACTACTGCAGGTGATTTTGAATTATACACCGAAGAGTGGTCAATCCCGACACTAGAAGCAGGAGCAACGGCTCAATTAAATCTTACTTTGTTTTCCCTGATTGAAGAAGTAGACATCGTATACTTTGCTCAAATCTCAGCTACAGATCAACAAGATGCTGATTCCACACCAGGCAATAGTAATGGACTTGTAGAAGAAGATGATGAGGCATCGGTTACTGCATTTCCTAAGTCTGATGGTGGCTTTGGAACAAACGAGGGGAATAATGACCTCGAACTAAGTATTACTACTGACAATGCTACTTACGATATCTACGAAGTGGTACGATATACAATTTCTGTGACGAATTATGGAGAAGAACCTTCAACAGGAATTGAGGTAAGTGCAGGATTGCCTGAAGGGATGGTTTATACCAATGCTTCCGCAGATAATGGTGTGTACAATTTATTCTTTGAGACCTGGACTATTGATTTCTTAGAAGCCGGAGAAACTGCAGTGTTAAACTTGGATTTGTTTACGCTGGTAGAAGGTCAGCCGATCACTAATTTCGTTCAGATTTTTGTTGTGAATGAATTAGACCCGGATTCAACACCTGGTAATAATACTACAGGGATTCCTGCAGAGGATGATGAAGCTGCAATCACCATTCAGTATGCTTCTGATCAAGCGAGTAGCCTTTTACAGAATGAAACGACAGTCTTGTCAAAACTTCTTAATCTAGACATTAGTTCGGCTTTGGTAGATCCCCTGAATTTTAATATTCATGCTATGGTCAACCAACAGGAAACTGTTATCACGAATTATGATCTAAAGCAATTGACTAATAATACTCCAGTTCAAGTAGAGGTAGCCAATGAAGTTACGGTTTCTGTAGCGCCTAACCCTTTTAAGGATGAGACCAATCTTGCAATTGAGCTAATGCAACAAGGAGCATTTCAACTACTGGTATTCGATGCCAACGGTAAGATAATCTCCAGGAGAATACTCGATTTACAAAAAGGGATCAATAATATCTCTTTTGATGGAAGTCATTTATCTAATGGTGTTTATAACTACCGCTTAAGTAATCCGTCAAAAGTGCTAAGTGGAAAGCTAATAGTAATTAAGTAGCCCCCCAAGTACTTTAATTTTATTCTACAACACGTGAGATAGTATGAGGAGTTGCGCATTAATCTAATGCGCAACTCATATTCTATCTCCATCAAAGTTTAAATGGTAACGGGCCATTGTTCAATGTAGGATATAAGTTCAGCTTTTAATGTAGAAAGGAATTTACTATTGAATTATTAATACTTAAAAACGAAAGATCATGACTAACAATTCAACTAAAACACCAAGGTGGATCATAATTTACCTTTGGATTACTGCATTTATTACCTTAGGCGCAAGCTTAGCTGGGTATTTCAAACCAGATGCTTTATTAGGGACATGGGAAGCACTTCCTGCTGCAGGCGCACTTTCTCTTGCTGGACCGCTAGGCTTATTCGTCTCTAGAAACTTTGCAACAGCAATCGTTACTATTTTTGCGCTTGTAAAAAATAATGCTTCAATGATTAAACTCGTTTTACTATTGAGAATAGTAAGCGATGGTTTGGACCTTGTAAATAATCTGATTGCCGGAAATATGCCAGTTGCAATTATGGGTGGAGTAATGTGCTTGATAGAAATATTCGCATTTACCAAGATCAAAGAGTAAGAGCTGATTTTCAATTACTCGTTGTAAAAGAAGGAATATTGTGTTTAAGCAATATTCCTTCTTCAATACCAACCTATTCTTTCAAGTTTGATGAAGCGAAGCGAAGTAAACTTGGAAGGAGAGATACGG
>JAHDHW010000059.1:2951-28884 GCA_020631105.1 Saprospiraceae bacterium
AGCAAAGCGAACCAACTTGGAGGTTGCAGTCAGAAAAGTTTCCAACTTGTCGTAAACCAGAGTAATCAAAAACTTGTAATCTTCCATCAAGCCTCAATTACAAGTCACAATCAACACCAACTTATTCTTTCAAGTTTGATGAAGCGAAGCGAAGTAAACTTGGAAGGAGAGATACGGACAAGTTTGTAACTTGTCAAAACGACATCAATGTAAAATCTTTCAAGCTTAATGAGCAAAGCGAACCAACTTGGAGGTTGCAGTCAGAAAAGTTTCCAACTTGTCGTAAGCCCAAGCTAAATAATCTCCCCAGCATCCAACATCGCCTTCACGCGAAAGATACCCAGCATAGACAAAGCATCTGTTATCCTCCCGTCAATCACCATTTCGTAGGCCTCCTGAAAAGGAACCTTTTTAATTTTTAGCGACTCCGTTTCCTCCGGCATCGCTTCTCCGAAGCTCAAGCCTCTAGCCAGAAAAGCCATCCCTTTTTCATCCGTCACACTATTCGAAGTTTGGAGATCCATAATCTTAGTCCATTCCTGAGCACGAATACCCGTTTCTTCCATTAACTCTCGCTGCGCAGCCTCCAGGGGAGGCGTACCAAGAGGGCAACCACCTTCTGGTATTTCCCAGGAATATTCATCCATCGTATAACGAAACTGGCCGACCAGCCAGGTGTTTAGTTCTTCATCAAGTGGAACAATTCCAATAGCCAGGTTTTTGAAATGCACCACACCATAAATCCCATCACCACCAGAAGGATTGATGACTTCCCGATGCGTTATTTTTATCCAGGGATTATCATAAACCGTTTCAATAGATTTAGTTTTCCAATCGTTCATCAAGCTTTAATTTGAAGTATATTAAATGTATCCACGTACCCAATAAGCCAGGCAACCCACCCATTCTTTGATAAGCATTTCCCAACGCCAAAAGCCATCCCGGTTGGGCAGAATCACAGAGTGCGGAGTAAACCGAACGCGCTCACCAATGGCATCAGTAGAGTAGGCCGTATACTTAACACCAGCTTTATCAAAACAGCCTTTAGAACGCCGCATATGGAATGCTGAGGTAACCAGTAAGCAGGAGGCATTCGGAAAATCCCGATCCAGGATTTCCTTAGTGAAGATGGCATTTTCGTAAGTGTTCCGGCTATCCGGCTCAAGGATGATATCTTCTTGCCGTACACCCATGAGTAATAAAAAAGATTCTACCTCCAGTGCTTCACTTCGCTTTTGCAAGAGCAAATCTCCGGAGCCTCCCGTAAGTAACATCTTTTTGATAATCCCTTTTTTGTAAAGCTCCAGTGCTTGCGTTAATCGATTCGCTCGCTTACTAAAGTTGTAGCGATCGCGCGGATAGATTTCAAAATTTGAATAACCGCCAAGGATTATTCCAACATCATAAGTCGCCAGCTCTGCAACGGGCTTAACTTCCGTTTCCCAAGCCTTGATCGCCAGGTTGACCAGAAAATGATTTGAAATAAAGAGTGTAAGAATCAGGGCAGCATTTCGGCAACGTTTCTTCCATTTGCTATTCTTTCCGAAGATTGCATAGAGTAAAAGACCAACTACCCAATTCAATGGAATGATCAAAAAATAAAGAATCTTGGAAAGTGCAAAAAACATAATTTAACCATTTGGCCCGCGTGGGCTCATTAACTTTTCTAAGAATAAATCAACCATCTCCGGAGCATAAACCTGAAACATGGCCAGTGTAAAAACAAAGCCAAAGACCGCACCCCAAAAGTGTGCATTATGCCCGATATTATCGCCACCACGTTTGTCCATATACGAAGAGTAAAAGAGATAGCCAACGCCCATTAAAATCCCGGGAAGAGGAGGGAATATAAACCATTGCCAGGGATCAAAAATGATAAAAGCAAATACAATCGCGGAAGTACCGCCGGAAGCTCCCAGGGCTCGGTAAAAGTTATTTTCCTGATGTCGAAAATATGAAGGTATCGATGATAAAATAATAGCGCCAAGGTATAGTATCAAAAAGATAATTCGCCCTTTGGTGGGGCCAAAAATCTGTGGTAAGGTAAAGACTTGTTCTACATATTCTCCAAAGGTATATAGGACATACATATTAATTAGGAGATGGGTAAGATCCGCATGTAAAAATCCATGTGTGATGAATCGATAAAATTCACCGCGTTCCTTAATCGAGACGGGGTGTAGGATCAACTTTTCCCGCATACTAACATTAGAAAAAGCTTGATAGGATACAATCCCGGTCATGATGACAATAATAAGCGTTAGTGAAATTCCTCCCATGGGTGATTAGTTTTTATTGTTCGTTTGAATATCGATTTTATTTATCCCTGATTATGATAGGGTTCGCCCCTCATGATGGTCATCCCTCTATATAATTGCTCGACGAAAAATAATCGAACCATCTGGTGAGAATAGGTCATTTTCGAAAGTGATATTTTAAAGTTTGCTCGCTGATAGACTTCCTCCGAAAACCCATAAGCTCCGCCGATTTGGAAAATTAATCTTTTGTGAGATGATTGT
This sequence comes from Saprospiraceae bacterium, assembly GCA_020631105.1. Lineage (GTDB taxonomy): Bacteria > Bacteroidota > Bacteroidia > Chitinophagales > Saprospiraceae > JAHDHW01. The sequence continues at coordinate 5,471 of JAHDHW010000059.1, forward strand.
AATCTCTTTTCTAAAAAATTGGAGAAGCCTACACTGTCAAACTCTTTTCCTCTTTCATCAAGAAGGATTAAGCAATCATCCGAATTTAATTTATGAAGAATTTGAGCACCCTCTTTCCTTTTTAACTCCACAGGCGACAGGTTTTTCGCATTTTTTATATCCGGTAAAATGTTTAGCTTAAGCGGCAAGTACCGTTTAAGTCTTTTTTCATAGATTGCCATCCCTTCTATGAGATAGGGGAAAGCCGTTTTACCAATCATCCAAAATTCAACCTTCATTATTGCTAATTGCTCGGCAATGATACTTAATTTTGACCACAAACTAAATCATATGAAAACCCTTTATTTGATCAGACATGCGAAATCCAGTTGGGAAGATTCTTCTCTAAGAGATATTCAGCGCCCTTTGAATCCCCGAGGAAAGCGTGATGCGCCGTTTATGGCCAAATTGCTTAAAGGAAAAGGTATACAGGCGGACGCTATTGTTTCCAGTCCTGCTAATCGAGCATTTACTACATCAACTTATTTTGCCAAAGAAATGGGCATCGAAGAAAATGAGATTATTCAGGAAGATAGTATCTATGAAGCGTATACAGAGGATATATTTAATGTGATCCATTCTTTACATAATTCTATTAATACTGTTTTCCTCTTTGGACACAATCCGACCTTTACGAGTATGGCAAATATGTTTACCCAGAATTATATCGCTAATGTCCCGACTTGTGGAATTGTGGTCATTGAGTCAGCCGCAGAAAGTTGGTCAGCCTTTGGCCGGGAAAATAGCCTGTTGAAGGATTATTACTACCCGAAACAGTATTTTTGATTTTTCGTACGTTATTAAAGTATGAAATACCAGACGATTAGTTTTTTGTTTATGATGTCGCTCTTTATGGCTAGCTGTGAAGACAAGGGCATTTCTCTTACTATTCCAGATGATGTAATGCGTAAGGTATTGGCTGATGTACATATGGCAGAAGGCGCAATTCTAAATGTACGATATGAAAATAAAGATAGTATGCGAGAGGTTTACTACAGCCAGATTTATGAAATTCATGGGATTAGCGAAGAAGCATTTCGGAGTGACATGGAATACTATCAGGATCGCCCCGAAGAACTGGAAGATTTGTACGAACTAGTGATTAAGGATTTGGTGGAGTTGGATACCAGACTAAAGAAGGATAATACCGAGACAAAAAAAAAGTAAAGTCTTCAAAGGGAATGAAGACTTTACTTTGACTTATGAGAGAATAATTAAAAGGCTAAAACAAATATAGCTCGTTTTAATGGACAATTCAATAACAGTTTCACCAACTCGGCACTTTTTGTAGTAAACTTGTCATCTAAACAATTTAATAATCTACTTTTCTACTATAAATACCATTAGAAATATAGAATGCTGAAGCCACAATTAACATAAACTTAATGCTGAAGCACCCGCTTTACTTACCATGCTTGCTAGTTTTGCAATGTAAAATCATATAAATGGAATCTTCTAAACCCAAAATATTAATAGTTGACGACGAGCCGGATATCCTGGATTTCATCTCTTATAACCTCAAAAAGGAGGATTATGCAGTAGAAACCGCGGGTAATGGTGTTGAAGCACTAAAGAAAATAGAATCCTATCACCCGGATTTGATCCTTTTGGATATCATGATGCCTGAGATGGATGGTGTTGAATTCTGTCGGGTACTGCGTACCAAGAAAGAGTTTGACAATACCATTGTTGCATTCCTGACCGCTCGAAATGAAGATTTTACTCAAATTAGCGCACTGGATGTCGGTGGAGATGATTTCATCAACAAACCGATTCGTCCTCGGGTATTGTCCAGCCGGATAAAAGCGCTTTTTCGCCGATCTAACAAAGGAGAAGGCAGGGAAGATATGGTGCAAACCATTGGCGATCTGAAAATAGACAAAGAGAAGATCTTAGTCTTCAAAGGAGAAGAAACGATTGAACTTGCCAAAAAAGAGTTCGAGCTACTTAGCCTTTTAGCTTCCAAACCTGGGAAGGTTTTTAGCCGAGAAGAGATTTTTAATAAAATATGGGGCACGGACGTAATTGTAGGGAATCGAACGATCGATGTGCATATCCGTAAACTTCGAGAGAAGATTGGTGAGAATTACATCAAGACAACTAAGGGTATAGGGTATAAATTCGAATTTTAATGCTCAAAAATGTAACGCCTAAGCAGTTATCCCTCTACGCTTCTTGTGGTATAGGTGGGATCGTTGCAATCTTTGCTTTTCTGGGGATATGGACCGGTATCCTTCAGGGACAGTGGTATATCCCTTTGGTACTGGCTTTTGTTTGTTTCCTCTCTGCTCACTTCATTATTCTTTATGTACTTCGGACCTATATTTACCGCCGGGTAAAATTAATCTACAAAAGTATCTATAGTTCAAAACGTTCAACTAAGGAGCGTTCGGATATCGACATGAATAAAGACATTATTAGTGATGTGGAACAAGAGGTTGCGGATTGGACAAATGAACAGCAAAAAGAAATTGAAAGTTTAAAATCTCTTGAAGCCTACCGACGCAATTTCATGGGCGATATTTCTCACGAATTAAAAACACCGGTTTTTAGTATCCAGGGATACCTGCACACGCTGCTTGATGGTGGATTATATGATCCAAATATTAATCACTCTTACATCGAAAAGGCAGCAAGGAATGCTGATCGCCTGCAAACCATCATTGAGGATTTGGAATCCATCTCCCGATTGGAATCTGGCAAGCTGGAATTGGATATCACGCGCTTCGATATCAAGGAGCTCTGCGAAGAAATCTTTGAAGAACTAGAAATCTTTGCCAAGAATAATAACACGCAACTTATCTTCAAGGAAGGCGCAGGGTCTTCAACTTTCGTTAGCGCTGACCAGGGCGCGATCCGACAAGTTCTGACCAATTTGATTTCTAATTCTATTAAATATGGCAAGCCCGGTGGAATGACTAAGTTATCTTTTTACGATATGGATAATCGGGTTTTAATTGAAGTGGCCGATGATGGGATTGGTATTTCCGAAGACCACCTCAAACACTTATTCGACCGTTTCTACCGAGTGGATAAAAGCCGATCCAGAGAACAGGGAGGCTCGGGGCTTGGCTTGTCTATCGTAAAGCATATCCTGGAAGCACACGAACAGACCATCAATGTTCGGAGTACGCCGAATGAAGGGTCTACCTTTGGTTTTACCCTTGATAAAGGATAAAATCAAACTCTTTTCCATTTACATTCTTTTTCTTATCACTACTTCTTACATTTGTGTTTTTTAACCCAATTAGGTTATTATGAAAATCACTCTGGATACGGCTGGCAACCTTAATCGCTATAGCCTTAAAAACGATGAAGGACAAGAAGTGCTTCTTGGAAATGATGGTACAACTGCGCGTCCGATGCAAGGCTTATTGATGGCCTTGGCGGGATGTAGCACCATCGATGTGGTGATGATTTTAGAAAAGATGCGGCAGGATCTAAAGGATGTCAAAGTCGAAGTAGAAGGCACTCGGCGAGAGGAGATTCCAAGGATTTTCACAGCTATTCACCTGCATTACAAAATCTACGGTAACGTAAAAGAAAACAAAGCTGCTCAGGCCATTGATCTATCAACTAGTAAATATTGCTCGGTCTCTAAAATGATTGATAGCGTTGCGGAAGTTACGACTAGCTTTGAAGTGATTACAGATTAATACTTATAGGGCATTGTCCCAGAATTTGTTTTCTCAGAAGTTCTTTTTTATGCATTGATAAACAGCCACTTTTAGTGGCTTATCGCTGATCCATACTACTTCGATCTATGCTTGTCGAAATCAATAATTCGAAGCCCCATGGATCATCGACGTACCCGCAGGGGAAGCTCAGCGAATGATTAAACATTTTATCGGTTTTTTACATACCAAATAACCTAAGCCCTTACCTTAATTTTAATCAAATAGTTTTATTTATCTTCGATTAACACCTTAAGGGTGTTTGTTGACATCTAACTGATATAACAGTCAAAATACTATGTGCCGGTTGAATTTTTGAAATGCGGCAAAAAAAATAATTTGTAAACCATGACTAAGAAGATATTATCGCTCTGCTTATGCTGCTGTTTTGTTTTCATTGCTTTGCAAGCGCAAAGCCTTGATGACAAACTGGAAGAAGTTTGGGATCTGATGGAGGCCGAAGAATATGATAAGGTGATTAAGAAAGTGGATAACCTACTTGTCGCTTATGATGATGCTCCGATCCTTTATTTATTAAGAGGGGATGCCTTGAGCAAAGGGGATATCTATTATTCCAGTGATACCAGTGTGTTGACCGAAACGTTGTATTGGTTTGAAAAAGCACTTACAATTGACAGTACCTATTATCCGGCTTATATCGCACGCGGGAACCTTTTCAAACGGTTTCGCCTTTTAGAGCAATCGGTTAATGATTACTCGGAAGCCATTAAGGTGGCTCTGGACGAGGAGGAGCAGATTTCGGCATTGATTAACCGTGGAGTTGTTTTGAGTGTATTAAAGGAAAATCGAAAAGCCATCAACGATTTTAAAAAAGTGCTGGAACTACGACCGGATGAACATACCGTTTATACTAACCTGGCATTGATCTATATGGCCCTGGAGGAATACCAGAAAGCGGAAGACTTATGTCAACATGCGATCAGTCTTGCACCAGAATCCAGTTTGTACAAGAACAATCTTGGAATTATTAAGATAAAAAAGGAAGAGTACGCGGAAGCGGAAGAAATATTAAATGAAGTGATAGATAGTGAAGAAGAGACCTACTTACCTTTCGCTTTGAATAATCGTGGCTTTGCGAGAATTCATCTCGGCAAATTAGACGAAGCAGAACAAGATATTGATCGTTCAATTGAGATTCATTCGGACAACTCTTACGCTTATAAGAATAAAGCAATTCTGCTTATTGAGAAAAAACAAACAGCGGATGCTTGTAAGATGCTTGATAAAGCAAACGAACTAGGGTATTCTCTGATTTATGATGAAGAAGTAAATGAGCTAATTGATCAGCATTGCAATGAATAAAGAGCAAAACAAAGAAACAAACAAAAGATTCGAGACCCGTGCCATCCGAACGCAGACCGCAAGAAGTCAGCATCGTGAACACAGTACGCCGATATTTGCCACCTCCTCCTTTGTTTATGAAGATGTTGAGCAGATGCAGGCTTATTTTGGCGGGGAATTGAAAGGAAATATTTATAGCCGCTTTTCCAATCCAAGTGTCAAAGAGTTTGAAGATAAAATTGCCAGCTTAGAAAACTGCGAAAGAGCAATGGCGACGGCCTCTGGAATGGCGGCCGTATTTGCAAGTTTCCTGGCCTTCCTCAAAGCAGGTGATCATTTGATTGCTTCACGGGCTGTGTTTGGTTCTACCTTTCAGGTTATTGCGCAGACGCTCCCAAAGTATGGTATTGAATATACTTTTGTAGATCCCCTTCAACCGGAGACCTGGGAAGCTGCCATTCGACCAAATACAAAGATGCTTTATCTCGAAACGCCCTCTAACCCAGGCTTAGCTGTAGTTGATCTGGAGTGGGCAGGAGCCTTTTGTAAAGCACATCAACTTTTATTTAATGTTGATAATTGTTTTGCAACGCCATATTTACAAAATCCAGCTGACTTTGGGGCGGACATTGTATCGCATAGTGCTACTAAGTTTATTGATGGACAAGGTAGAGTGCTTGGTGGTGTAGTCGCAGGAAAACATGATATCGTCGAACAGGTTTTTCTTTTTATACGAAGGACTGGTGGAAGTTTGTCTCCGTTTAATGCCTGGGTACTTTCAAAAAGTCTCGAAACTTTGGCTGTTCGGATGGATCGCCACTGCTCCAATGCATTGGCACTTGCTGAATCTTTGGATGGGCATTCTAAAATTTTGCGAATTAATTATCCATTCTTACCTTCACATCCACAACATGAAATCGCTAAGAGACAAATGAGGCAAGGTGGTGGAGTGATTACCTTTGAATTAGAAGGAGGAGTGCAAGCAGGAGTACAATTTTTGGATCGCTTAAAAATGATTTCGCTGACCGCAAATCTTGGAGACTCCCGAAGTATTGCCTCTCATCCTGCTTCAACTACGCATTTGAGAGTGCCTCAAGAAGAACGTCTTTTGATTGGAATTACGGAGGGCTTAATTAGGATATCCTGCGGATTAGAACACATAGATGATATTCGGGAAGACATTTTAAACGCCTTAGACTTTTGATAAAAACTGTACCTACATTGGAGGGAAAAGATGCCATATTTCAAAGTCCATTTGCATTGGAATCGGGACAAACGTTACCGGAGCTAAGGGTACGTTATCATACCTACGGTAAGTTGAATGCTGCAAAGGATAATGTCGTTTGGGTTTGTCATGCGCTGACTGCTAACTCTGCTGTACATGATTGGTGGTCAGGTTTGTTTGGCGCTGGGAATGTTTTTGATCCGGAGCGCTTTTTCATTGTATGTGCAAATAATTTAGGTTCACCTTACGGGACCAGCAGTCCTGAACATAGCGATCCACAAACCTCTGTTCGGTTTGGGATGGATTTTCCGGAATTTACCTTGAGAGATACGGCATTGGCGTCCATCAAATTGATGGAGCATTTAGGAATAGATAAAATCCATTTGTTAGTTGGTGGCTCCTGCGGAGGAAATATTGCAGAGGAAATTGCCATTTTGCGATCGGATATGGTTCAGCAGATGGTTCTGATGTGTTGCTCAGCAAAGGAACAGCCCTGGACAATTGCCATTCATCACGCGCAGCGGATTACCTTAGATGCGGATGCTGATTTTCGAACGAATAAATCAGAAGCAGGGGTGGACGGATTAAGAGCCGCCAGAGCTTTCGCTTTGCCTTTGTATCGTAATCCGGTTTCGATGAATCTGCGTCAGGCGGAAGAAGAGCTGGATAAACTGACGGATTTCAAAGCCTCTTCATATGTCAATTATCAGGGAGAGAAGTTTATAAAGCGCTTTGATGCACATTGCTATTATAAATTATTAAATGCCTTGGATACGCATAATGTGGGACGATATCGGGGAAGTATTGAAGCTGCACTTGCTAAGATTAAAGCTAAAACATTAGTTATTGGTATTGACACTGATATCTTTATTCCAAAAGAAGAGCAAAAGTTTTTAGCAGAGCATATTCCAAATGCTACTTATAATGAAATCAATAGCATCTATGGACATGATGCATTCTTGATTGAGACGGAACAGATTCGGACCATGATCGTCAATATGGGATTTGTTTAAACTTATATGAGTATTTTACCTTATACTGATTACTACATTTATATTTTTCGATTCTCTCCAAATATTAATTTTCTATATTTGCAAGGCCTTAGCTAGCACTAAGATGTATTCCTAATTGACCAAAGCCAACAATTCAAATGCAACTCATTGATTTTACTGAAAATGCGATGGTCGTCAATATTATAGACGATCTGCAAAATCATTTCTCTGATAAAGAACTAATCATTTCTGACATTATCGATGAAAACGGGTTACAATATGTAGATCTCGTTCAGGAAGGTGGTGGTATACTTGGTATTGCCTTGCTGGGGTATACTTATGTTTTGGAAGCGATGGGTATTCGATTTTTAAGCCTGGGAGGAACTTCTGCCGGTGCGATCAACTCTTTACTATTAGCAGCATGTGGACGTCCTGAAGAAAAGCGCACCGAAAAATTGATTGAATTATTGGCCAATAAAGATATCAGTGAGTTTATGGATGGGGATGATGATGCAAGAGATTTTATCAAAGTGTTGTTGGATCGTGATCGAAGTACCTTTCGATTAGTGACAGAAGGATTACAGGTGGTAGATAATTTCAAGGAGGATTTAGGGCTAAACCCTGGTAAATCTTTTTATGACTGGTTGACTAAAGCACTGCATAAATTTGAGATTAAAGATACTGCGGGATTGCTGGAGAAAATGAAATCCATTCCGGAACATGTTCGGCTACGTTCGGATCGTAATAGTATTCCAATTAGCAGAAACCAGGAATTAAAGAATAGTGTGGATTTAGCAATTGTTGCTGCTGAGGTAGGAACGGAGACAAAGGTCATTTTTCCTGCTATGAGAGATTTGTTTTACGAGGATCTTGATAAGGTGAATCCAGCTGACTTTGTAAGGGCTTCAATGTCTGTACCGCTTTTCTTCCAACCCTTCCGCTTACAAGATATACCACGAGGAGTCGATATTCAATTGCGCTGGAAGCGAGCTGCTAAGTATCTGGGAGATATTCCGCAGGATGCTATTTTCGTTGACGGTGGGATTATGTCAAACTTCCCAATTGATTTATTTCATCAGTTGGGTATGGTCCCCAGAAGACCTACTCTTGGTGTGAAATTAGGACTGGAACGAAGAAGGCTCAAAAAAATTAATAACTTGACTAATTTGATTGCGGGTTGTTTTGATGCTGCCAGAAATCTTCGGGACTTCGAATTTGTAGAGAAAAATCAGGACTTCAAAAACCTGGTAGCTTATATTGATATTGGCCAAATCAATTGGCTGGATTTTAATGTAACGGATGAGTTGAAGATTGAACTATTCCAGCGAGGTGCCCAAAAGGCTAAGGATTTTCTAGAGAAGTTTGACTGGGCGGCCTACAAAAAGATTAGAAAATCAATAAGTGGAAATGTAGTGCAAAGGCGTACATTGGAATCTTTTGGCGAAAAGGTTGAAGATATTGCTCAGCTAAAAGAACAATCTTTGAAGCCTAATGATGTCAAAATATTGGAACAGCGAATCTATAGCTTTGATAAGCTACTGGATGTTGAGGCTTTGTGGATTGATGATGCACCAGACCGTGTTAAGCATGAAAGAGCACTACTCAAGATGCTGGGAGTACGTACAGTTTTGGTAGACTCCACGGAGGATGCTAAAAAATACCTGGAGCATAACGATTTTGATATTGATTTAATATTTTCTGATATCAGTCGAGGTAAAAATAACAGAGAGGGTCTTGACTTCTCGGAGTGGTTATACCAACGTAACCCTGATTTTTACCGAAAAGTCATCTTCTATATCAATGACATTGACTTGTCTCGTGGTACACCGCCGTATGCTTTTGGAATTACCAATAGTGTAACGGAGTTGATCCATTTAGTCTTAGACGCAGCTCAGCGAATAAATAGCGGTCGATAGCTTGTTAAACCTTAAGGATTTGAAGTAAGGGTACTATCCTGTGTGGTTTGGTCCTCAACAACGCGATCCATTTTCTTGAATTCGATACTGTCTAATTCAACCTTAAGTACGTCCCGAATTTCATTAAACTTAGGAATATCCTCTGATGGCATTGGCTCCGGTGGAGGAAGATTCTCCCGTAGGTGATTGACTTGACGACCATTTTTCCAAAAACGGAAACATACATGAGGGCCAGTAGCAAGTCCGGTAGATCCTACATAACCAATCGTTTGTCCCTGTTTAACATGGACGCCGTTCCCCATTCCTTTGGCGAAGCCATTCATGTGTAAGTATTGGGTCTGGTACACCTTGTCATGCTTGATTTTGACGTAGTTGCCATTACCTTTGGTATATCCTTTTTTGACAATAACGCCATCAGCAACTGCACGGATCGGAGTTCCTCTCGGAGCAGCATAATCTGTTCCATAATGTGGTTTCCGACGCTTGAGGATTGGGTGGAAGCGACGAAGATTGTATCCACTGGAGACTCTGGAATATTGTACTGGAGATTTTAAGAAAGCTTTTTTCATTGGGCGAGCTTCATAATCGTAGAAGCCGCTATGTCTGTCATTCTCGAATAAGAATGCGTAGTATTCGTTATCGTAGTTTTTGTAATAAGCGCCTTTGATCTCACCAACACCAACTGGTTTGCCATCGATATAATTGCGCTCATAAATAAGTTTGAAGCGATCACCTTTTTGGATGTAATGGAAATCTACAGACCAGGCCAGGGCGTCTTCCATTTTTGCGGTTAATTCGAAACTTAACCCATTATCTACCATTGTATTCCAAAGTGAGGTTTCGATAATCCCTGAAGCTTTTTCTATTCGGGTTTCAATTGGACGTTCAACTTTTTGGACGGTTTTATTCTTGAAATCAAAAACGATATAACTATAAACGCTTGGTTCGTAAATAAAGTAATCAGCGGTTTGTGAGGTATCAGCACTCAGTACGGTATAAGGTTTGCCAGCTCTTAATAAACGTACATCGAATACATCTTTGTAGGTAGTAACCATATGCTCGATGTCAAGATAGTTGACTTTATAACGTGTAAGGATATCACTAATGAATTCGTTTGCGAGGATGGTTTTTTCATCTATCTGAAAACTATCGAGCAGGAAGCCATATTTCAGATTAGGCGGAACAACATCAAAATTTCCAAGTCTAACTTTTGAAGACTGAATCGCTGCTGCTCGTTGATTACTCTGTAATCCGAAATGAACAAGGACACTACATAGAAGGGCTATGAAGGCAACTAATAAGATTCGGGAGTATTTAATGCTCTCTAGCTTGGAAAGTATACTTTCCGGTTTGATTTCCTGATTATCCACTGTTACTTTTCTTTTAAATTTTTTCTCTCTATTTTATTTTCTCATGGTATTTTGGCAAATACCGCTTCAAAGATATCTATTTCGGTCAGAAAACCAATACCTAGTATGTTAAAAAACAGTGACTTATCCTTTGGTTAGGATAACATCAACTCTTCTATACTGCATATCGTTTTCATTTTTATCCTTTACAGAACCCCGACCTTCATTCCTAATTACATTATCAATGTTGATCCCTTCTTTTTTGAGATGATTGACAATTGTTCCGGCACGTCTCTTCGAAAGTATCTTGTTGTATTCTGCATTTCCTTTGCTGTCGGCGTAGCCGACTACTTCGACTTTCCACTCTGGATTTTTCTTCAGATAACCCACTAAACCTTCCAATTCAGTTTTTGCGGTAGGCGTCAGCGTATAAGAATCAAAATCAAAGAAGAATTGTATTTGTTTTTGCCGAACGGCAACTTTTTCCTTTTTTACTTTGGGTTTTGGTAAAGAGAGCAGGAATATTTGTTCCTGATGTGGTGTAATATTATCCTGTGGATTTAAGAAGAAACTATTGATATAAGGGATGTAACCTTCGTGATTAATTTGGAAAGAGTAGGCTTTGTTACCGGGTAGACAGGTGAAAAACCAACCATCTGCATCACTTTTCATAACCCAGATCTCATCCTCTCTGGCAATGACAACATTGGTTTCTATACCTTCTCCGGTTTCTTCATCTTTTACATAGCCTTCAAAGTGAACCATCGGGTCTGGTCGCATTCCTTCAGGTAACTCAAAGGAATAAATATCCAAACCACCCTCGCCGCCACCTCTGGAGGAAGCCATATAGGCTGTTTTTCCGTTCCCCTGAACATAGAATCCAAGTTCTTTTGCCGGAGTATTGATTGGGTAGCCCAGATTTTCGGGTTGGGTCCATCCATTGCCTTGTTTGCGAGTAATATACAAATCTCCTTCTCCTTGCCCTGGATGTCCATTACTTGAGAAATAAAGGGTATAACCATCTGTAGAAATGAAAGGTGCCTCTTCATCTCCCTTGGTATTGATCGTTGGGCCCAGGTTTTTTGGAGCGCCCCAATAGCCTCTTTCATCTAACTCAGAGACATAAATGTCTGCTCCTCCGATACCTCCTTCGCGAGAACTGCTAAAATACATATACTTACCATCACAGGTAATTGCTGGTTGGGAATCCCAAAATTTGGAATTTAAAAATCCATCCACTCGTTTTACCTCAGATACATCCCCATCTTCTAAGATGGCTTGATAGATATCGCAACCGCCTTCAGTATCAGAGCGCATACAGCCAGAGAAATAAAAAGAACGACCATGGGTTTCGAACTTTGCCATTCCCTCACTTTTCTTGGTATTGATTGCCCGACCAAATTTTTTGGAGTCTTGCCAACTTCCTTCTTTTAATTGGCTAATCATGACATCTTCATTATGCTTTTTTATTTGACGGGTGTAAACGAGCTGCAAACCATCACTGGTAATAGTTGGAAGGTACTCATCCAGGTCTGAATTGATATTTGGTCCTAGATTGACCGGAGTAGGGAGGAGTTGCGTAGAATCGATGTTGGCAATAAATTCGCAATTGGCCAATCTTTCATCCAGAAACTGAGTATAGGTATACTCGAGGCCGGATTCTTTCTCTTTGTTCGCGTATTTTTTTTCGTCGTATTCCTTAAACTTTAGATAGTATTCTTCTGCTTTCTCGGGCTGATTCATCCTGAAGAATGCTTCTCCGCACTCGAAAAATGCTGCACGTGAAAGTTTGCTATCTAATTCGAATGATTTCTCATAGGCTTCTACCGCTTCAGGTAAATAATTTAATTCCAGAAGTACAATGCCCAGTTCGCGATATGCAACTGCGAAATCATCTTTAATTTTAACCGTGTGTTCTAATTGTTTTTTAGCCATTTCAAATTCACGCAGACTAACGAGTCGTTGTGCAATCTGAAGTGATTTTTTTGCACTATTTGTCTCAACGTATTCTTTATGCGTTTGTGCAAACAAACTTAAGGTCACTACGCTTACCATGATTGTAAGTATCCATCTATTCATGATCGATTCTTTTGGTAAATTAAAAAGAGGTTCGGAAGTAGTACAATGTTTACGGAAAGCAAGAAAATGAAATACGAAATAATTAAATCTATTAAGTCGTGTTAGACAGATTCTTGACTTTGAGGAATTCTAACTTTAACTCTACCATTATCATGCAATTATATTGCCGAATTAGGAAGGGGAATAGTGGGAAATAAAGATTAAGAAATTTTTAATTCGATAGGCTAGAATGGAATTTCGACTTTTCCGATAGGAAGACTATTCTCAGTATCGTTAGGGATTTGTAAAGGATTTGGATTCTTGAACCGAACATTGATAGAGTATTTTGCCCTTAGATTGGTCATTACGGGCGTAAATAACATGGTCATTATCTCTCTTGCCTGTTGTTTTGACTTCTCTAATACATTGTTATCAAAGGCTTCTCTGCGGAATTCTCTGCGTAATATATTGAAATTTGCATTGAGATCGGTGTTAGCGACTTCTCGTAGCCAACCAACGTCTAATTTGTCAATTTTAGGGTAAACTTCGTGAGAAAGTATAGTAGGCTCGGGTAGGGTGATATCAAGCGTTTTCTTTTGAGAATTTAAATTAATATCGAAGTATTGGTCAAGCTTGAAGCCAATTTTCATAATACTGATGGCAGTCACCTCGATATCTGTAGACGACACTTCGAATCCCCAAACTTTGGTTTGAAGCTGTTTACTGAGGCCTTTTTTATCTCTGACTTCCATGGTGCCCAACTCGGCAATGGTTTTTTCTACTCTTTCTTTTAACATTCCTTTGGATTGGGCAAAATCTTCAATAGCGGCCTTATCCTGTAATCTTTTGATCATTGGGCGTAATCCTTCAGTCATAGCAATTCCACAAGGCGTATCGATTTTTTTACCTTTCGCGGCGATTAAACCGGCTCCATCGACTTGTATCAGGGTTGTGATCACATGATTGATCAAAAAACAGGTATATTTTGAAGCGACTTCATGGAAAGCATCAACGGCGCTAAAATTGCCGTTTTCGTAGAAACTTTCATACAATACGCCACTGGTATCTCTGATGTTTACATAGTCTGTAAAGTATAATTGCCCTAAGTAATCATGATGTTCCGCGTATTTGGACTCTAATTGAACTTTAAGGCTATCCGCTAAATCCATACGATTCGCAACATGACTTAAAAGAGACAGATTAAAACTATAAACCAAATTGTCAAACTCTCTTCTGTATCGATGCGGATTATTTAAGATTGCCAATACATTTTCATCAGACATATCAAACTTGAAGTCTGCGGGAATGTAGGTCATCTGCATTTCTTCTGGTACAAAAGTGTAATCTGCTACATTATTCTGGTAGTAGTTATATAGGATAAACCCACCAATGCTAAATACAGTCAGGTACAAAAGTAATTTTCCGAATCCCATACCACCACTTCTTACCGGTTTTGCAGACATATGTTTTTTAAGTTTTTATCAGAAACGTATTGAATGTCAAAATGTTAGACGAAAAGAGAAATCTATCGTCACATTAAAATAAAATCAAATTTCTTGCCCAGATTAATGCAATATTCATCACCGCAAAATACGGATTATCCTCGAAAGGGATATAATTAAGGAGCATTCCTTGTTTTCGATGCTATAAGTGAAGCAGAGGTCGAAAAAAGAAAAATTAAAAAAAATCCTCATGTTGGCAGCACATTTAAATGTGGTGCGTTTTTATTCAAACATTAAAACTCATTGTTTTTGTTTTAAAATTTCTCATAGGTGATAGTTAGTTTTCTGTGATAAAAAGTCGTATCGTTTGAAAATGATACGACTTTCTTTATTTATTCCTTCCTCGTTTTGATTCCATCCCATCTTTCATTTTCTGTGCTTCCTTGAATTTTGTATGAATATTAGGTCACTTTATTGAAGAAATCATTTACTCATTCGTAATTTTCTCATTAGTATATCTTTGCTATAAAACACAATGAAACACCCAAAATGAGATTTTCGTATTAATGTTGTAATTCTCTCAGATACCAGATGTAATCATATGGACCGCCCACATCATCTATATTGAGCTGCTTTAGCATCATTACGATTTGCCCGCGGTGATAGGTCGAGTGATTCAAACAATGATGAATCATTTGATATCGAGAATGTGTGTATTTATTCCCTGCAAGGGTACTAATGGTGATGACTTCAGAGAGCGCATCTAGATCCTGCGCTTCAATATATTCCGTCACAGCAAAACTTGTGTCTAAAACATCTTTTAGCATTTGCTGATGCCCTCCTTGGTAATCTTCATGCGGAAATGACTCTAGAGAAGTACCTTTCCATCTTTCGAGCCAAAGGAATTCTGCAAGCCAATTATGTTTTAGTGTACGGAGTATAGAAGGAAAGCTTGATACGATCTCCTGATCGAGCTGCTCGTCGCTTAGCGTTTGGAGTTTTTTAATTAGCTTTTCATTCGCCCATTGATTATACCTTGCGTAGGTTTTTAATTCTTGTATGTCCATATTATCAAGTTTAGAATTCGAGCGTAAAATATTCTATTTTTGACTTTTAACTAAGTTTGTATTCTTCTATTATTTTAACCGCATGTTATATAAACCAAGTACGATTAATTGTAAGGGAAAACTTTTGGATGTTTCTGACCCCATCGTAATGGGTATTTTGAATGTAACCCCTGATTCCTTTTATGATGGAGGGCGATATCAAAAAGACACTGAAGTACTAAGTCAGGTAGAAAAAATGCTCAAAGAAGGCGCTTCCATTATTGATGTCGGAGGGATGTCCTCTCGTCCGGGAGCGAAAGTAATTGAGTTAAATGAAGAATTGGAAAGGGTTGTACCAGTAATTAAAATAATCCACGAGCAATTTCCGGAAGCCATTCTCTCTATTGATACAATTCGTGCAAAAGTAGCCAAGGCCGCAATTGAGGCTGGTGCTCATATGATCAATGATATTTCTGCTGGTGAACTAGATGAGCAATTATTTGCTACGGTAGCAGAGTTAAATGTGCCTTATATTTTGATGCATATGAAGGGAAGGCCGGAAAATATGGCTAAGTCCAGTAATTATGAGGACTTGCTAACGGAGATTACAGATTTTTTAATCAAAAAGATTGGTACACTCAGGGCGCTAGGAGTGAAAGATATAATTGTTGATCCCGGATTTGGATTTGGTAAAACGATAAAACACAACTTTGAGATTTTAAAAAATATTCATGTTTTTGGAGTCTTAGAATGCATTATTTTAGCCGGGATATCGAGGAAATCATTTATCTACAAAACGCTGAATATCAAACCTGAAGATGCGCTAAATGGAACTACAGCCTTGCATATGATCGCGCTAGAGCAGGGCGCAAAAATATTAAGAGTACATGATGTAAAGGCTGCCGTAGAGGTTATAAAGCTTTGGAAACAACTACAAGAAGCTTAGATCCGACATAATTGTCAACTTATTCTGTATTTTTGTAATAAGAACACCATAACGCGTACAATGGTCGTTTAATATTTGCCAACAAAGCTTTTAATTTGAGACACCTTAGTGAAGATATTATAAAAAGAGCAGGTATTCGTTTTCTCAAAGAATACTATAAATTTCGACCAAGGCTGGGTAGCTCGATTACCGCTTATGACCAATCTACGGATGATGGTATCATTACAGATGGCCAGTTTTCATTTATTAGCGAAGATGGCTCTCCTTTTTTAGCAACTCTTGAGGCAACAGCTCGTGCAAGTCAGGATGAAGTACTGTATAAACGACAAGAGAAACTGCTTTTTTGGGATAGTTTCGTTTGTAGTTTATTCTTAACACTTATCATTTTTACGTTTAGTCATTATCTGGATTGGGTAACTATTAACCATCAGGGTTGGATCATTACTTTACTAGTGCTGGCGCTTGTCCTTGCTGCCACATTTTGGCTCAGTCAATACCTGATAGGTAATCGACAGCGATATCGATATATTTATGCGATTGAGCAATTCAAGAAGTACCATGCGGATGAACAATGGATTGCAATCTCTGATGATGTTTTTGATGAAGCTACGGAAAGGCATTACCAGGAATTGAAAACGCAATGTGTATTCAATGGCTTTGGATTATTATCTGTCGATGAATTGGAAGAGGCAAGGATTATTATTACCCCTTCCCGTCAGGAAGTATTTGGAAAGAGTAGAGCTAATGTAAAATTTGCACGCCAAGATGAATCTGCTAAAAAGTCCAAAACTGCTTTTATTACCAAATTATGGAATAAACTAACCAATAGTTTCGCAGGTAAATCCAGCCAAGGTAATTTACGTCGCTTTGAACGATCTTATGTTTCCCAATATTTATTGGGCTTAATTGGCATTGGTTTGTTGTCAGGGATATTTTATACAGAGGCACTAAATGCTCCTATTGAGTATGTTAATGAAGATGATTATGAAAAAGAGCTACTTGCGGAGAAAGAGCGCAAAAGAGCAGAAACAAGTGACTACTTTTTAGATTCTGCTTATGTTGACAGTAATGACCCCAATGTAAAACCTTATTTAGAAGAAGTTGCCTTACCAATTGAAGAAGAAGACTGGGATCGGACTATCGCTTATTACTTTGAAGATGCTGGGGAACAACATGCAGAAATCTACATCTCTTCAGGAGATGGACAATTTCTGAGCTATGATTGTGAACGTTTCTTTAATTATGAAGGGACAAAGTTTATTATTCAGGAAGGGCGCTATGAAAGTGTCGATGCAGCCAGACGTCAACTTATTCGACTAAAAAACCGGGGAATTAGTGCTAATTGCCTTTGGACAGGGTGTATCGATCCCGAAAAATATGAGTTCATTATCTTTATTGATTTCCTTTTTAATAATCGACGAGAAGCGAGTTCAATTGCAAATGGAATAACCAAGCGGCTAAAATTGCAAAAGAATAGTTTACAAATTAAGTCAATTAGTTTATAAAACGCTTTTTCCAACTTACATTTGCGGCCAAATCTTCATTTAGAATGCCTGTTGTCAAAGCGTCGAAATTTAAACCACCTTTCTTCTTCTCCAATACACATCTGCAAACGATTTACCCCGCATTATTTCGGAAAGTAAAGGGCGTAAATTATCAGCGGGAACAACTAGAATTATCTGATGGGGATTTTCTCGATTTAGACTTTTCCAAAACAGGCAGTCGAAAATTAGTTATTGTACTTCATGGTTTAGAAGGTAGTGCTGACCGTCACTATGTGTTGGGGATGGTCAAACGATTCAATTTAGGTGGATGGGATGGTCTTGGTGTTAATTTTCGAGGCTGTGGCGGTAATCCAAATCGACTGGCACGTACCTATCATAGCGGGGCCAGTGAAGATTTAGAAGAGATTATCCAGTACGTTGCCGGAAAAGAAGAATACGAAACCATTGCGATTATTGGATTTAGCCTGGGGGGAAACATTACCCTGAAGTATATTGGAGAACAAGGAGACAGGCTGCCAGCAAAGGTCGCTTGTGCGGTTGCGTTTTCGGTTCCGGTACACTTGGAAAGTGCGAGTTATGAACTGGCCAAATGGCAAAATAAAATCTATATGGATCGCTTTATGCGCTCACTAAAAACAAAGATTAAATCCCGGGAATCAATCATAGGTGATCATGTTGATTTAACCAAAGTCTACGCCTCAAAATCGTTCCTGGACTTTGATCAACACTATACCGCGCCGGTTCATGGTTTTTCTAGTGCAATTGATTATTGGACGAAGTCCAGTGCGCTCCAGTTTTTGCCAAACATCCGTATCCCTAGTTTGTTAGTGAATGCACAGGATGATTCGTTCCTTTCCCAGCAATGTTATCCGGGAGACGTAGCATCAGCGAATGAAAATTTTCATTTTGAGGCGCCTGCAAACGGAGGTCATGTCGGATTTTATGTATCCGATCAACAAGGCTTTCTCTGGTCTGAGAACAGGGCTTATGAGTTTTGTGATGCCCTGGTCCCACACTAGATACCACTGGTATTTAATATTTCGTTAAAAGGGTGTTAATGTGCTGGAAAATAGATACTTTGTGAGTTTTAGTTGTATGTATTCTGGAGGATAAATTGATCATAAAAGATGGATGAAAATCCAAAAGTATTTGATGAGTTTTTTGCGGGCTTACGCCGACGGCGTTATGTCAAGCGGGGACTCTCTGTGCTCAAATGGATTTTCTATGCAGTTTTAATCCTGCTACTTTTCATTTGGATTCTATTACAATTTCCTGCTGTTCAGAATTATTTGGTGCAAAAAGTAACCGATAAGTTATCCGAAGACCTGCAAACGGAGGTTTCCATAAAGAGTATCGATATTGAGTTTTTTGACAAATTAGTTCTGGAGGAGTTCTATCTGGAAGACCTTAACGGAGATACCCTTTTATATAGTAAAAAACTAAAGGCTGATTTTAAAACGAACCTAATTGCCTTACTCGGAAAATCTCTGGAGGTAGATAATCTGTACCTCTCTGATGCACAGTTTAATCTCAAACGAGATTCTGCGGCGATCAATAATAATCTTCGGTTTATTCAGAATTACTTTAAAAGAGATAAAAAGAAGAAAAGTAGTAGCTCCGGCGGATCTCCTTTTTTACTGGATGTAAATGGCGTTTACCTCAGTAACGTTCGATTTCTGCAAGATGATAAAGTTCGAGGTCAGTACCTTTCTGTGCTTGTCGATCAGGGTGAAATATTTATTGATAGCCTGGATATCCCCAACAACAGAATCAAGGTGGATTATATCACACTCAACCGGCCAATCGTTCAAATCATTGAAAAAGAGAAATTTAAACCGGTGAAAAAGCCGGAACCTCAGCCAGTAAATAATCCTGCACCAGTCGCTACTCCGGATACAAGTGAAGTAGAGGATCCATTTTATGCTACCGTGGGCCGATTCAACCTGAATGATGGCCGCTTTATCTTTGATGAGTTACGACGCTCTCCGATTCGGAAGCGCGCACCCGATGTACTTGATTATAATCATCTTGATGTAAGCGATATAGATATTGATATCGAAAATTTCGTTTACACAGATTGGGAGTTTAGCGGGACCGTTCATAAAATAGCCTTAAAAGAAAAGAGCGGATTTGTCCTCAATGAGTTATCTGCTCAGGATGCCTTGATCTCAGAAAAAATCATACAGCTCAATGATATGAAGTTGATTACCCCGCAGAGTAATCTCGGAGATACGCTGGTGATGAAGTTTAGTGAATTTAAAGATTTCAGAGACTTCAATAATGAGGTACGGATGACGGGTAAATTTAATAATGCTGAGGTAGCCATCAGCGATATTATTATTTTTTCTCCAAATTTGGAACGGGTCAAGTTCTTTAAGCAAAATGAAAACGAAGTCGTAAAAATCGATGGCATTATCCGAGGATCAATCAATAAGCTCCGAGGTAAGGATATCACGCTTCAATTAGCAAAGAATACCATCATAAAAGGAGATTTTAATACCAGAGACTTGTCGGTCCGAGGGGAGGAATTTCTATCTTTAAAACTTGACCGCTTTAAGACTAACATACAAACTCTGAGGTTAATCGTACCGGGGTTTAATGCACCTGCAAACTTCAACAAGTTGGGAACCCTCGACTTTAATGGTCGATTTGATGGCTTCTTTAATGACTTCGTGGCATTTGGAGAATTGAATACCGATCTCGGGAAAGCGGAGATGGATATGAATATGAATGTCAAAAGAGGTAGAGCTCTGGCGGAGTATTCCGGAAAACTTTCTCTAAAAGATTTCGACTTACGAAGCTGGTCGGATAATGACGAGTTTGGAAAAATTTCGTTTGTCTCCGAAGTTAAAGAGGGCGTTGGGCTAACGCTGGAAACAGTAGATGCCAGCCTGACCGGGCGCGTTGAAGAATTTACCTTCCGGGATTATACCTATCGGGATTTTACTTTGGATGGAAAGTTATCTGCAAAGCTATTCGATGGAAAACTGGCCTCGAATGATGAAAATCTGGACTTTATTTTTAATGGTAAAATTGATCTGGTTGATAGCATCCCTAGATTTGATTTCGATGCAAATATTAATCGATTTGATCTTGAAGCCTTAAATCTTTCCAAAGAACCATTGGTCATTTCCGGAGATGTAGGATTGGATTTTCAAAACTTCAACCTTTCAGATATTCAGGGGGATGGTGCTTTTTATAATCTGAATATCATCCGTGCTCAGGATACTTTTAGTATTGATACGGTATTGATTAATTCTCAAATTGATCTTGCCCAATATCGGACTTTTGATATTGATTCAGATGTCGTTCAATTAAACATGAATGGTAAATTCGATATTCAGGAAGTACCAAGATTGGTCACTCAATACCTTGCACGTAATTTCCCTGAGTTTACGGAGCGCTTCAATATCAACTCAAAAGACAAACCCGTTAAAGCAAGCCGCTTTGACTTTATAATTCGAATCCCTAATTCCAAAAATCTTACTCGCCTAATTGACCCTAAATTAGACACCATTCGCTATGCTTTTATCCAGGGGCGAATGGATAATATTGAGGATTCGATAAAGCTATTAGTCGAATTACCGTCTTTAAAATATGATAATGTCACCTTCAATGATATCTTATTGAAATATGAAGGTTTTCAGAGTCAAAGTTCTATGCTGCTGGATATCTATCATACCAACATCAATGACAATCAGCATTTCGAACCTCTTACCCTGATTGCAGACTTGGATCGGGATACCCTCATTTTTGATATCAGCTCCACCAATTTTACTTCGGTGTTTGATGACCTCCATTTACGGGGTAAATTCTTCTTGGTTGATGATTTTTTCCAGGTCGGATTTTTACCATCCAATCTGGTGATCCTCAAAGATCAATGGGATATTGTAGAGGATAACTATATCCGCTTCGGAAAGGAATATGTAGAAACCAATAACTTCGATTTGCAAAATGGAGATAAGCGAATTGTCCTTGAAAGTATCGAAGGAAAAGGACTGACCATGTCTCTGGAGAATTTTGATCTCTCCTTAATCGACGAGTGGTGGGATTATAGCAAACTTGATTTTAGCGGGCCATTTTTTGTACTGCTGGAAGCGGGCAATATTTACAAACTGGAAGATATCTATGCGACTGCATTAGCAGATTCTATGTTTGTCAATGATGATTATATCGGAGAGCTTCGTTTAGATGTAGCAATGGCTTCCCTTGAAGACCAGATCGATGCTTATATCCGGATGGATAACAAAGAACAACGCCTGGAAGGGGAAGGATTCGTCGCACCGATCAAAAAGAAAAATGGCGTAAGTTATACCCATGATTTAGATTTTAATTTTACGCTGGATAAGTATCCGCTGAAAATGGTCGAGTATTTTATCCCTAATGGGATTTCGAATACGCAGGGCAGTTTGGATGCTCAGGTTCGGCTCTATGGCCTATTAAAAGGTTTGAAAATTGATGGCGAAGCGCAGGTTGAAGATGTAGGGGTGACCATTGATTACTTACAAACGCATTACACTGCTCCAGCGGGTAACCTGAAGATCAATAATGAATTCCTATTTGATGCTTCGCAGAATGTTATCTATGACAAGCTAGGTAATGTCGCCAGAATAACGGGCGGGATTAGACATACCAACCTCAAGAAACTGAGACTTGATGTCAGTATGAGTTCTGAAAACTTCCTCTTCCTGGATACGGATAAAGAAGATAATGAAATCTACTATGGATACGGTATTGGTAAAGGAGATGTAAGCTTTAGCGGTTCTTTCCAAAAAACAGATATTGCCATCAATGCTAAAACCGGAATTGGAAGTAAACTTAATATTCCGATCAGCTATGACAATGATGCTTCCGAAGTCAGCTTTATTAATTTCATTGAAAAAGATTCCATTAAGAATGCGGAACAAGATAAAAACTCTGAACTCAAAGGGGTAGAGGTAGATATGAATCTCGAGATTACACCGGAAGCAGAAGTTTGGCTGATCTTTGACGAGCGGGTGGGGGATATAATCAAAGGTAATGGAAATGGTAACATTCAGTTTCAAGTCTTTAGAAATGGAGATATCAAGATGTATGGGGATTACGAGATCGTAAAAGGGGAGTATCTCTTTACCTTGAAGAAGATTGTCAATAAACCCTTTTTGGTCAAACGCGGGGGAACCATAACCTGGGACGGAGATCCCTTTGGGGCCATCCTGGATATCGAAGCAGAGTATGATCGATTGAGTACTTCCGTCTATAATTTTATCATTGAATACCTCAATAATGATGATGCCAAGGGAGATGCGAAGGCACCAACAGATGTCGATTTGACCATGATTATTACCGGCCCGATGCTACAGCCGGATATTAATTTTGAAATTGATTTCCCAAATCTGGCGGGCGAATTAAAAAGCTATACCGATAGTAAATTACGACTCCTGCGTCAGGATCAAAATGAATTAAATCGGCAGGTCTTTGGCCTAATTGTGATTGGTGGATTCTTACCGAATCAAAATTCAGCCTTACAGGGAGCAGTTGGAATTAGTGGGATCAATACCGTTTCAGAGCTTTTATCCAATCAGCTCTCTCTCTACCTTACGGATATTCTTTCTGATGTCTTCACGGATGTTGGATTTATCTCTGGAGTAGACTTTAAATTTAATTACTCTGTATACGAAGCTGACCGGATCATTGACAATCAGGGCGCTGTCATTCAAGCGTTGGGGACCGAGATTGAATTAGGTACCCGCTTTGACCTCTTCAATGATCGTTTAAGCCTTGATGTTGGTGGAAGTTATATTGACCAGGGCGGCCAGTTCTTTTCTGGTGATTTTATCCTCGAATATTTTATCACTAAAAACCGCCGATTGAAAGTTCGAATGTATCGGGTTTCTGATCAATCTATTGAAGGTCGACGGGATAAAACCGGAATTGGTTT
>JAHDHW010000270.1 GCA_020631105.1 Saprospiraceae bacterium
AAAAAAAGCGGCTGGAGAAAACTCCAACCGCCACAGTTATTTGAGACTTATTTAATCAATATCAATTGATTACATCATACCTGGCATACCACCACCCATTGGAGGATGAGCATGACCAGCACCTTCTGGCTCAGGTTTGTCATTGATTACACATTCGGTAGTCAAGACCATACCTGCGATAGAAGCAGCATTCTCTAGAGCGATACGTGTTACTTTCATCGGATCAATTACTCCAGCTTTTTTCAAGTCTTCGTATTGCTCCGTTCTAGCATTGTATCCTTGTGCTCCTTTGCTATTTTTTACATTCATCAAAACAACAGAACCTTCCACACCTGCATTTTCAGCGATGATACGAAGTGGCTCTTCTAATGCTTTGCGAACGATACCGATTCCGATATCCTGATCTTCGTTTTCACCAGATAGGTCATCAAGAGAGTCGATTGCACGTACAAGTGCAACACCTCCACCAACTACAATTCCTTCTTCAACTGCTGCGCGCGTTGCGTGAAGTGCATCATCAACACGGTCTTTCTTTTCTTTCATTTCAACCTCAGTCGCTGCACCTACATAAAGAACAGCAACACCACCTGCTAATTTAGCAAGACGCTCCTGTAATTTCTCCCGATCGTAATCAGAAGTAGTTGTTTCGATTTGAGATTTGATCTGGTTGATACGGCCATTGATTGTTTCTTCGTGACCCGCACCGTTTACAACAGTAGTGTTGTCTTTGTCGATAAGGATTTTCTCACAAGAACCAAGGTGCTCTAACTCTGTATTTTCGAGTTTGTAGCCTTTCTCTTCAGAGATAACAGTACCACCAGTAAGGATAGCGATGTCTTCTAACATTGCTTTACGACGGTCACCAAAACCTGGAGCTTTAACCGCAACGATCTTCAATTGAGCACGAAGACGGTTAACTACTAATACTCCTAATGCCTGGCTTTCGATATCTTCCGCAATGATTAAAAGAGGACGACCAGCTTGTACCGCTTTTTCAAGGATCGGTACAATGTCCTGCATATTAGAGATCTTCTTATCGTGGATAAGAATGAAAGGATTTTCATATTCTGTAGTCATATCCTCCGTATTCGTTACGAAGTAAGGAGATAAATAACCACGGTCAAACTGCATACCGATTACTTCATCAACGTATGTGTCTGTACCTTTTGCTTCTTCAACGGTGATTACACCATCTTTAGAAACACGCTTCATCGCATCAGCGATTAATTTTCCAATTTCGAAGTCATTGTTAGCAGAGATTGCTCCAACTTGTTCGATTTTGTCAAAATCATCACCGATAACCTCAGATTGATCTTTAAGGTCGGCGATAACAGCTTTTACTGCTTTGTCGATACCTCTTTTAAGGTCCATTGGATTAGCACCAGCAGTAACGTTTTTCATACCAGCAGCAACAATCGCTTGTGCTAATACAGTAGCAGTCGTTGTTCCGTCACCTGCGATATCTGCAGTTTTAGAAGCTACTTCTTTTACCATTTGAGCACCCATGTTTTCTACTGGGTCGTCTAATTCGATTTCTTTAGCAACAGAAACACCATCCTTTGTAACAGAAGGCGCACCGAAGCTTTTTTGGATAACCACGTTTCTCCCTTTAGGTCCAAGGGTTACTTTCACGGCGTTAGCAAGAGCGTCAATTCCGCTTTTAAGCTTTTCTCTTGCTTCTGAATCAAAGCTAATTTGTTTAGCCATATTTCTTGAGTTTTTTTTTAGATGAATAGCCCGCGCTGGGCGACTGTGAGTGAATAGGGTTTAGAGAATTACAAGAATGTCGTCTTCCCGCATGATGAGGTAATCAACACCTTCGTAGGTCATTTCCTGTCCGGCATATTTGCCGTAAAGGACGGTGTCACCTACAGAAACAGTCATTGCATTGCCATCTTTTCCTGGCCCAACAGCAACGATTTCACCTCTTTGAGGTTTCTCTTTGGCAGTATCAGGGATAATGATTCCACCAGCAGTTTTCTCCTCAGCCTTCGCAGGTTTAACAACTACTCGGTCATTAATTGGCTTCATAGATCTTAGTTATTTTCGTTTTAAAAAATGATTAACAAAAGAAGGATGATCATTTCTTGTGCCAAGCGTAAATACATGACATATTAGCAGAGATAGGTCTTTAGTTTTCTCGTTGTATGCCAAAAGTTGTAGTATGCTTGTCGAAATGACAGCGCGAAAGTAATGAAAATATGACAGAAATCTAGTAGCTGGAAAGGGGTTAAATACGCTTATTTTACTTTAGAATTGAAGATTTAGAGAATTAGGGAAGGGAGAAGCGAAAAAGGCTTATTGGTTTTGATCATTACAAACCAATAAGCCCATTCATTTACCTCTAAAACAAAGTGCTAATTTGATTTTTGGTCAATCTCATTTTTACGTTTTCTGATTAACTGATTGACGTTTACTTTTTGCCCTTTGTAGCTCTCGTCCACTTCTAATAATAATTGACGCTTTCCGCGATATCTGAAATAGACCTTTTGGCCAACTTTAAGATTTACGCCACTCCAGGACATAGGGGAAAGGTTAGGATTCATGACACCAGGAATAATTAGAGGGATTGATTTGACACCGGTATTTTTTAGCTTGAATGATACGTTTTGTGCCGATACACTAAATGTTATGACGGTGCAAAAAAGTAAGAGGAATAAAGTTCGCATAGCTGATATTTTATTTGATGAATTGAATGATGTTTTTATTTTCAATTTTCTTCGTTTCTTTACTTACGAATCAAAACTAAAATTGGATTACATTATGCATTTTGACATCCTTCGACAAACTCGAAAAAATCAACTTTCGATAATAGAACAATACGATCTTGATCAATTAAATACTATTCCTGATGGGTTCAATAACAACTTGATTTGGAACCTGGGACATGTGATTGTGACTCAACAATTACTTTGCTACAAACTTTCAGGGAATCGCTTGCAGATCGATACCAACCTGGTAGATAAGTATCGAAAAGGATCAAAACCCGAAGCGCCTGTTGACGAAGCGGAGTTTAAACAACTCAAAGACTATGTCTTTTCGACCGTAGATCAAATGGAAGTAGATTTTAATGCCGGTTTGTTCAAAAGCTATAAGCCTTATGCTACCAGTTTTGGGATAACTTTAGATAGTATCGAAAAAGCGATGAACTTTAATAATTCTCATGAGGCAATGCATTTGGGAACTATGATAGCATTGTGTAAAGTTTTATAAATTAGTTATTTATGAAGTTGAACCTGCTTTTTTTATTTATACCTTTGATTATGTCTTGTAATGCGCAAAACACCATTCCGCTCTGGCCAGAAGGTAATATCCCGAATTATGTGGATGGGGGAGAAAAGGAAGTGTCCGAAAGAGACGGAATCATTAGAATTAGTAAGGTTCAAAAACCACATATAGAAGTGTATTTACCTTCTAAGCAAAACGCGACTGGTGAAGGAGTCGTCATATTTCCGGGTGGAGGCTACCAAATCCTGGCCTATGATTGGGAAGGGACGGATATCGCTAAATATTTTAATGCTAAGGGGATTGCAGCGTTTGTGGTTAAATATCGCTTGCCGGATGATGCAAGTAGCAAAGTAGGGCATTGGAGTCCGTTTTTAGATGCGAGAAGAGCAATGCGAATTGTCCGTTACCATGCGGCTGAGTATAACATTGAAACGGATAAGATTGGTGTAATGGGGTTTTCGGCAGGAGGACATTTAGCCGCCACCTTATCGGTTCACTTTGATCATCATTTGGATAGTGTAAACGATTCTATTGCGATGGTTTCTGCGCGACCGGATTTTTCGATCTTGGTTTATCCGGTGATCTCTATGCAGGATGAATATACTCATGGCGGTTCAAAACAGTCATTGCTCGGAGCGGAGCCAGAAGCTGAATGGGTTGACTTCTTTTCGAATGAACTCCAGGTTAATAATAACACCCCGCCTTGCATTTTGATTCATGCTTCTGACGATCAGGCTGTGCCGGTACAGAATAGTTTGGCTTACTACGAAGCTTTAATTAAGCAAGGTTTACTGGCTGAATTACATGTGTATCCAAAAGGTGGGCATGGATTTAGTTTAGCAACAAATGATGCCCATTTGCGCACCTGGATAGATAGGGTGATGGAGTGGACCCTGTTTATCACAAAGCAAGATTAAGCTAAGAGTTCTGTCAGGACTTTGGCGACGCCCCTTGTTGCTTTATCTTCTATAATGTTTAGATTCCTGCGAGTGGATAACTCAAAATTAACAGATGGTCGTGGATCAACGTAATAAATTTTCGAATGTGTTGGAGCATATCCAACTAATCCGGCGGCAGGGTAGACTTGCATCGAAGTACCAATAATCATCACAACTTCTGCTCTCGAAACGATTTCTGCCGCTACTTCTAACATCGGTACCATCTCTCCAAACCATACGATATGTGGTCTTAATTGATATCCACGTTCACATAAGTCTCCGGTGACGAGGTCTTTCTTCCATTCGTAAACTAATTTTTCATCTTCGGTGCTCCGTACTTTGACCAATTCTCCGTGGAGATGCACGATGTTTGAACTTCCTGCACGTTCGTGCAGATCATCAACGTTCTGAGTAATGATCTGTACATCAAAAGCTTCTTCCAGTTTCACTAAATCAAGATGGGCCTTGTTGGGTTTGACCTCCATTAATTGTCTTCTGCGCTGGTTATAGAAATCAAGAACTAATTCCTGGTCCCGCATCCATCCTCCAGGAGATGCTACATCTTGTACATCATAACCTTCCCAGAGTCCGTCCGCATCTCTAAAGGTCTTGATTCCACTTTCAGCGCTTATTCCGGCGCCGGTTAATACTGCTATGGTTGGTTTTTTATGTGTCATAAGTCATAGGTGATAAGTCAT
>JAHDHW010000271.1 GCA_020631105.1 Saprospiraceae bacterium
CAAAATGATTTAGTATTAATAGGCTATTCTTTGGTCAAAGTGATATAAACTTAAAGCGCCATTAATTTTCATCAATGGCGCTTTAGGCAATACAAGTTTTAGAAAGAAGGATATGGTACTATTTGTACTTCTCCCGAATTGCTTCTGCTTTTTTGTCGCGTTCTGCTCTTAATTTATCCGATTGCTCTTCTGCTTTTTTTATGATCCCATCGGCTGTATTATCTCCTTTTGCGATGATATCTAAAGCTTTCTTATCGGTTTCTTCGCGTAGCTTTTTGGCAGCGATCTCGGCGCCTTTCTTTTTTATGAAGTTGCTCCCTGCTTTTTCGATTAATTGATCGGCTTGATTGTATCCTTCACTTTTGGCTTTTTCGCTGAGTTTTTGGGCTTCTGCTTTTGTTTGATCGGCTCGCTTCTTGGCTTCATCCATTAGCTTTTTGATCTGTGCATCTGTCTGTGCTGTTAAAGCAGCGATTTCTGCATCTGCCTTGGCAGATAGGTCTTCTTTCACTTCTTCTACCTCTTCTTCAATATTCTGGATATCAACGCCCGTTTTATCTTCTACTACCTTTGCAACTTTGTCTATGGCTTCATCTTTTATATCATCCACTAAGGTTTGTACGGTTTGTACTTCGCCATCTGCTCCCAATAGGTTTACTTTTACTTTTGGGTTTTGAATAGTTCCTGTTAGCTGTGCGGCGATATTGACAAAAGCACTTTGATCAATATTGATCCCTAGCTTTGATGCTTGATCGGATAAAAATTTTAAGCCTTTATCTGCTGCCTGCCCAACGTTTCCTTTTTGTAAAAGTGCGCGTGGGATTGCGGCTTTGATGCTGTAATCCATATCGCTGTCAAATCCATGACTTCCCTGGATGTTCATTTTGACTCCTTCTTTTTCAATGTCGAAGGGCTTGACGCTTACTTTTCCATCTTTTACTTCAAAGGAGTTGATGGTGTTTTTGATATCGATAGATTGGAAATACTTGATGTTTAATTTGTCCCCAAGTTTTTGTAGTGGTTCGAAATTCTTAAGGGTACTGTTTAAGGTTTCTACTACGCCACTTGCACTTAAGGAATTTAACTTTGGAAGCATATCGGGCCCTAAGGCTCCTTTCATTTTGAGGGTGGAATTGAATTGACCTTCGATAAATTTACCGATAGGTGCGAGTGCCTCAAAGGTGTTTAGGGTGCTGAAGGCGTTTTGGAAATCGAAGCGATTGACGGTGTAATCCATATCGAACATGGGTACTTCGGGATCTTTTGTATCATATGAACCGTTCATCGTAAAGTTGCCGCCTAAGGTCTTGGCTTTGCAATCTTTAAGTTCAACTGCTTCATTGGCTACTTTAACTTTACCATTGATGTCTTTTAAAGCAATGTTGGTGTAAAGGACTTTATTGATATCTGCATTGATATCGAAATCCATTTTTTCAGGGACCAATATAGGCTCTACTTCTCCAAGCACGGTTTCATTGATTGGTTTTGCTTCAGCTTCTCCTGAGGGCACCTCTGTTTCTACCATGAATTCATTCAGGTTGATATAATCTGAGACTAGGTTTATATTACCGGTCATGGTCTCGTTATCATAGAGGTAAGCAAACATGTTTTCTATGGTACCATTCGCTTTGAAATCGCTTTCTCCAATTTCCGTTTCGAAGTTGCTGACCTGGGCTTTGTTCGGAGTTACCTGCCCGCGGAGCTTGGTATTTCTGAGTTCGTAAGCATCATAGAATAATTGTCCAACTTCACCATCGACGGTAAAGTCCCATTGATCAAAGACTTCGTATTCTTCGGTTGCGGCTGGTGTGCTGGCAACTGGCTCTTCTGTCTCTGCGGCAGCTAACCACTCGTTGGAGTCAAAAACTTGAGATCGAACCACTATGTTTCCGGTCATTGTTTTTTCCGGAGAAAAGAAAGCCATTATGTTATCAATCGTTCCTCTTGCCTGTACATCACTTCTACCCAGGATTGCGTCAAAGGCATCGAGCTTTACGTTTTTAGGGGTAAAGTTCATCTGCATGTCTTTAATTCTTACTTCAGGGATGTCCTTGGCTTTGTAATCCATGTTTTCTATTCGAAGGTCTCCTGCCATATCAATATTCTCGTAATCCTGCTGATCGATTGCTGACATCGAGGTCTTGGCGGTCAGGTTGGAGGAGATGACACCATTTAGTTTTTCTACGCCTTCCAATGGGAACGCTTTAGTTAGTTCTCCCAAATCAATTATTCCTTTCATCTCCGAATCGATGGATGGATCAGACATGATGGAGCGGAGTTTTAATTTTGCTTCAAATGGATTATTGCCTAATTGCATTTTGAAGTTATTGACATCGATGGTCATACGATCCAGATTACTGGAGGGACTGTTGATCACGGTATTCGTTGCGATATTCTGAATGCCTAGAGGTAAATCCGGGTACTTGAAATCTCCATCCTCTACTTTTAAATTTACCTGAAAAGCGGGTAGGGCACCGGTATTTAAATTGTAATCTCCTTTGACAAAGCCATTAAAGGCAAGGCTACCATTGGCTTCTACATCCTGAAAATCTTTGGTATAGGCTGAAGGAATTAGCGAAAGGAAATTTTTAAAATTATTCTCGGGTGCTGCGTACTCGATCTCCATTTTGATCCGATCGTCTAGCATCTGTACGAAGCCGTTGGCAATTAGTTTGAGGGCATTTACCCGAATGCTATTTTCCTTGATGGTGTATTTTGAATTGCTTACATCAGCACTTAAGGTTAGGTCAATATCTGTTTTGGCTTTGTTAAGGTAGGTTATTCCACCGGACGTAGTGGTAAACTTCGCCATTTGAGTTTTAGTTACCAGATCAAATATGTCTTGTGTAAATGCACCTTCTCCTTTATGATCGAGATCCTGAATATCAACATAAATATCGCCGGCTTTGTCATTGTAAATGAAAGAACCATCCTCAATTGAGTATTCTTTTAGCTGCGCTTTAAAAGCATAGGCTTCGGTAGAAGCTGCTGTTTCTTCAACTGGTTTTGTAATATTATAGTTGGCCTGTCCATCCCGTAAGACCTGGATATTGATCGCCGGTTTGACCAAATTAACAGAATTGATCTCAATTTGGTCTCCATTGATGACGGACATCAAATCTAGTGAGAAGTTGATATTATCTGACAAAAGCAATGGAACACCCTCGAAGGTTTCTTTGCCGACAATACTGAAACTGTCAATGGAAAAATTGAAATCCGGAAAGCTCCGAATAAGCGAAAGGTCAAATTCACCGAAGTCAACTTTAGCGTTTAGAGTCTTGTTCAGGTCGTCTTTGATAGCAGTGGCTATTTCATCTTTGAAAAAATAAGGTATTGCTACTGCTGCAACGATTATAACAAGAAGTAGTACGCCGATTATTTTGAATGCTTTTTTGATCATCTTTAGGTGATTTGTGTTCTGCTTTATCAGTAGTTTTTAAAACGAAAATGTAGTATAATAGTTGCCCAAGGCTTCTAAATCGATTTTGTTTTGTAACATCTTTTAGACGAAGGAAGGGAATAAAAGTATCATTCGACAAATACACTGCTATAACGGTTGAAAGCCAAATTGTTTGGTAAAAATAAAGAGAATAAACCGTGGAATGTCAATTTCTTCCCAAAGGTTAGTTTTTATTAAAAAGTTTAATATGTTATCTTGCGCAAAAATTAGGAGCATATGAGTGTTAGCGTGCAGGAACATCGTTTCATAGATACTTTTGAGGACTTAGAATCTTTTTATGAGGAGAATAAGTCGGTAGAATGGATGGGTTTTGATACGGAATTTGTTGGTGAGAAGCGATATTTCACGCTACTTTGCCTTATTCAGGTATCTACAACTAATGGTTATTACCTGATCGACCCGATCAAATTGGATGACCTGGGCCCTTTCCTTGCACTTATTAAGGATCCTAATATTCTAAAAATAACGCATGCTGGAGAAAATGACTACCGCCTTTTGCATCGTTATTATGATACCACTCCTAAGAATGTTTTTGATATACAGTTAGCGGCAGGATTTGTTGGGTATAAATACCCCATTTCTTTTGGTAAAATTGTTGAAAAGGAGATTCGGGTTTTCTTAAGCAAAGGATATACCGTGTCAGACTGGGAGTCCAGACCGTTTAACAATAAACAGCTGATGTATGCCTTGAATGATGTGATCTACCTTGAAAAGCTTTGGCAAAAACTTAGAAAGAAGTTAGTGTCGATGAATCGACTGGATTGGGTAGAGGAGGAGTTTAAAAAAATGGAAAGCCCTGATTATTATTATACTGACCCAAATAAAGAGATTCTTCAAAATAGCCTTATTCTGGGTTTGCAGCAAAAGGAACAAGCCTTTTTGATCCGCCTATACGAATGGCGACGATCTGAAGCGGAGCGTAAAAATTATTCTAAGGAAATGATTCTCCCGGCTAAATATATTGGTGCGATTGTCAGAGGTACCAAAGCCGGTAAGAATGCTTTGTTGAATCATAGAAGGCTTCCCAATAAACTGGTCGAAAATCAATGGAAAAATTTTAGTCGTCTTTATGAACAAGAGGTTTCTGATAACGAACGAGAGATTATTGCCAGTATTCCCCCACCTGTAAATGATAATAATCAAGAGGATACCCTGATTGAGATGCTGAGCCTTATCATTCGACATATATGTAATGAAAAGAGCATTGCTCCAGATATCCTCATCCCACGCTCTAGTTATAAAAAGATGAAGGTTGACCCCGAATATTTTGACGAAAACATCGCTAAAGGTTGGCGTAAGGAGTTGCTAGGTGACAGAATGGTGGAATGGCTCAAAAACCGTGATCGCCTTCAGTTGATTCTGGAGGATGATAAGTTTACACTGGG
>JAHDHW010000060.1 GCA_020631105.1 Saprospiraceae bacterium
TTGACACTCTTTCAGATTCATTTGTGCTTTTCTTATAAATGTCGGATTTTTAGGGACTTAAATAGAGATGTCATGAAGAATAGAAGAGTTTTTGTAGTTGTAATTCCCACCTTTATCCTCTTACTGGTCCTAAGCTTTATGCCCGTTACAGAGAATCATAGTGCGGCTTTGGATGCTAGTGATTTACTACGCTTACATCAACCTTTCTTTCCTCCTCCTGTGGATTCAGTACAATATTTCCCAACACAGGTAGATTGTAAAGGCTGCCATGGAAAAGACCCTGATGGTTTCGCTATGGTCGATAGTGACGGGCAAGATGTCAGCATGCATGAAGATTGGGTAACCTCTATGATGGGTATGTCTGCTAAAGATCCATTTTGGAGAGCAAAGGTGAGCCACGAAGTGGCGGTTAATCCGATGCACAGCGCAGAACTACAAGACAAATGTACATCCTGTCACGCACCGATGGGCCATTATACGTCTAAGTACGAAGGACACGAGCATTATCTAATTGCTGACCTTTTGACGGATACCGTTGGACTAGATGGGGTTTCTTGTGGAGCATGCCACCAAATGAGTCCTGAAAACCTCGGGAATTTATTTTCAGGAGAAATCATCTATGATACGACTCGTGTTCAATATGGCCCTTATGAGAATCCTTTCGCACCACCTATGGCAAATTTTGTGGGCTTTACTCCAATTGCCAGCGAACATATTAATGATGCAGGCATTTGCGCTTCCTGCCATAGTTTAGTAACGAAATCGGTTGATCTGGATGGCAACTTTACCGGAACCACTTTTGTCGAACAAGCAACTTATCACGAATGGCTCAATTCACAATATAATACAGACGATGTCAGTTGCCAATCCTGCCATATGCCCAGGATTGAGGATTCCGTAATTATCTCTGACAACTATTTATTCTTAGAGGAAAGATATCCTTATGCACTCCATGATTTAGTTGGCGCAAATACCTTTATGATTCAGTTGATGAAAGACAATAAAGAGGCACTAGAGGTTGACGCACCGGACGAGAACTTTGATGAGACGCTGGCAAAAACACTAGAAATGCTCCAGTTAAATACGCTTGACATGAGCCTTGAGTTAATTAACCTAGATCCGGATACTGCATACTTTGAGATCGCGCTGACAAACAAAGCAGGACACAAATTCCCTTCCGGTTATCCTAGCAGGAGAGCCTTCATTGAGTTTGTTGCTCTTTCTGAGGAAGGGGATACACTTTTTCAATCAGGGGTTATTGACGACACTTACGAAGTCATTGGTCAGGATGAACAATTTGAACCACACTATGATGTCATTAACCAAACGGAACAAGTCCAGATCTATGAATTTGTAATTGGTGATGTCAATTCTAATTTCTCAAGTGTTCTGGAACAAGGCTATGTACCACTAAAAGATAATCGACTCCCTCCTCTGGGCTTTAGTACGGAGCATGAAGTATATGATACCACTGCAATAGTTGGAAATGCGCTCTTTGATGCAGATTTCAATAAAGATGAAAATGGTAATCAAGGTACAGGAGGAGATATTATTCGCTACCATGTTGCACTCAACGGATATACCGGATTAGTGGATATCCGGGCAAGAGTATGGTATCAGTCACTACCACCAAAGTGGATGGCTGCGATGTTTGCTACTTCCACTCCTGAAATCGAATCCTTCAAAGCAATGTATGATGCTGCAGATCAATCACCAGTACTTATCAGTGCTGCTGCAATAAATGATTTGTTCGTCGAATCGGTTTCAGTAGAAGAAGTGAGCCCGAGTATGCTTGGACTTTCTCCAAATCCGACGCGTACAGGAACTGTTTTTATAAATGGATCAACAACTATAAGTTCTATTCGAATATTTAATTTACAAGGTCAGTTATTATCTATTATTGACGCTCCTGGTGAACACTTCTCCCTGCCACAGCCAAAAGGACTATACATTGTTCAGCTAGAAACTGATCAGGGTTCACAATCCGTAAAACTGCTCAGGCAGTAAAACATGATCTGCCCTTAATCTGATATTACAACCAGATTAAGGGCAGAACTTACTTTTGAATAATATCTATTTTCACAATAAATCCTAAGGAAATCATTAAACATGTTCTTCATTTTATTTGTTTGTCATGCGAACAAATAACGGAATTATGCCAACTACCCACATCAGTACATCAACCTTCAAATTCCTGAAGGATCTCAAATCTAATAACAATCGCGATTGGTTTAATGACAACAAACCGCGCTTTCAAGAAGCACAGGCAGAGGTAAAAGCATTTAATGAAACGCTACATGACCGGATGAGCCTACACGATGAAATCGAAAGTGTAAAGCTATTTCGAATCTATCGGGATGTTCGGTTTTCGAAAGATAAGACGCCCTACAAATCAAACTTTGGGACGGGTATCAAGCGTGCAACTAAATGGCTGCGTGGTGGCTATTATTTCAATATTGAGCCAGGTAACTGCTTTGCCGGCGGAGGATTCTGGGGCCCAAGTTCTGCAGATATGAAACGGATACGGGAGGAGATCGCCGTTGATCATAAGTCATTGCAAAAGATCATTACTGCTGCAAAATTCAAGAAGGTATTCGGAAGTATGGAAGGCGAACAGGTAAAATCAGCGCCCAGAGGATATGCAAAAGATCATCCAGCGATCGAACTTCTTCGATATAAGCAGTATTTAGCGACTCATAAGTTTACACAGAAAGAAGTATGTACACCGGGATTTGTGGACGAATTAAACAAAACATTCAAAGCGCTACGTCCATTTTTCAATTATATGAGTGATGTTTTGACTACCGATTCTAATGGGGTTCCGATTGAATAAAGAATTATTTAGTTTATTAAAAAAGGCTCAAGTAAACGTATTTACTTGAGCCTTTTTTAGCAGATTATTTTAATCCTTTATTCCACGACAACTTTAGCGTAATAGCGATCCTCTCCCGCCTGTACTTCCAGGGTATAAATACCAGAAGGCAAAGTTGATACATTTAATTCGTAGGTCTGACCTGCGCTGATCGAACTTTGCTCATCAAAATACAATTGCTTCCCAGCCAAATCATATAATCGTAAACCAAGGCTTGTTGCATTAAAGTCAAATTTCATTTGCAGCAATCCACTCGTAGGATTTGGGAAAAGCTCAATTGCATTACTTTTAGAAATATCAGTAGTGGAAGACACAATATCAGCGGTCACCTCTACTCTATCACTTTGACAGAAAATAGATAGCGGCTGAATCTCCCAGTCAAAGAAATAGTAATATAGGTTATTCCCCCCGACCGTTGCACCTGTCAGGTTTACTAAATCATCAATCATATATTCACTGTAATCTACACTTGTACTTGCTCGTCGTAATTGAGGACTATTAAAACCAATATTAGAAAAGTTAACCATAGGGTTAGTCGTCAATACCAGCTCCTCTCCGGCAGGTACGTAAAAATCTAAATCAATTCGAATTCCATCATCATCTGTCACGGGAATATTAATCAACTTTGATGCAATGACCGCTCCGTTGTTATCGCGAAGTTGAATTTCTCGTTCGCCTTCAGTATCGGTATAAAGTAATACAGAATTTAGCGTAAATTCTTCTAAAGCATCAAAGCGAATTCCTCCGCTAAAACTAGTTGGACCAAACTCTGTTCCTGTATGCACCTCTTTACCGACATTCGCTGTTGGTTCATCATATTCTACTAAGTCTTCTACCCAAACCGTAGTAAGTGCTTCCACTAATGGTAATACAAGCGTATCATTTTCTGCAAGGAGTGTACCTCCAACTTCTGCATCATACCATCTTGGATTATCTCCGATCGCAACTAATGTCACTGGCCCGGCAGCTGGAATAACTACATCCATTGCTTCGGGAGTTGGAGCATCCAGAATACTTACATCGTAACTATCAGAGGTATAGGTATCACAAGTTCCTTCAGTAACTACGAAGTAGGTCCCCGCTTCACTTACTGTAATACTTTGAGTGGTTTCACCATTTGACCAATCGTAAGAATCAGCGTCAGATACGGTCAGCGTAACGGAGCCACCAGCGCAAAATTCTAATTCACCATCGATACTCACTACTGGTACTTCTTGAGTGGCGATAGTAACCGCAATATTTTCAGAACGTCCCCAACATCCTGTAGATGGATCCTGAGCAATCACCTGATACCCCCCAGGCTCCGTAATCGTAATACTAGAAGAAGTTGCTCCTGTACTCCATACATAATTGTATCCTTCTGGTGCTTGTAATTCTACTGTTCCACCTTCACAAATCACTGTATTCCCTGCTGCGGTGACATCTATATCAAAGGCAGTTCCACATTCCGTTTCGACAATTGTCAGGTATTCATTAATGTTCGGATTATCAATAACGTTGATAATTCCTGAAGGCCATTTCACTACTACTCTATCAATGGATGCTGCTTGTCCTAGTCCAAAGTTTTGTTTAAAGGAATTCATAATTCCGTAGCTCTCACCAGCTCTGACTTCTCTAATTTGAATTCCCCATTCTCCGTAAATTTCCACTCTGGCACCCACCCCGTTAAGATTACTCACGGTACCCACTAAGTTGGCTCCAAACCAGTTATTATCGTTAGCATCGTTCATCCAAATAACATCGTCAATATTTGAAGGGTTAGTATAAATATTTGCATAGCCTCCGTAAATATCCAGGAAACCATCATTATTTAAATCTCCTATGGCATATGATTCCATATCATTATCATCGAATGGATTTGCGATCTCCGTAAAGGTCTTATCACCATTATTACGGTAAAGGTGATGGGTATTACCCGACACCAAAATATCTACATAGCCATCGTTATCAAAGTCTCTCATCACTCCTTGAATCGGAAAAGAAGTCTCAGAGATTCCTATATCATTATCTGAAGAAATATCTTTGAAATTTCCAACACCGTCATTTTCAAGCATCTGATTTTGGTAATCATGGTTGGTTAAGAAACAATCCATATCCCCATCATTATCGATATCATTAAAATCAGCGGTCCAGGATTGGTAACCGATCTTTAATCCGTAATCAATAGCTTTTTCGGTGTAGTTATGATCACCATCATTCACGAATAATGCATTGATTCTTCTTGGATCCGCAGGGTCACTTACCCCCTGGCGGCACTTGGCGATGTATAAATCTAAATCCCCATCATTATCAAAGTCTGACCAGATACTTCCATAATTACCTGAATTATCGGAAGGAGGCGAGGTAGCCATATCAATCATCTCATCTCCTTCTACGAAAGTACCATCACCGTTGTTATGCCAGATTCGGCTTTCAGCATTATCATCACAAACGAAAATATCTAAGAAGCCGTCATTGTCAATATCTGCGAAATTAGATGCCTGTGCAAAGAATGACTGCCCCGGAAGGTTGCTGAAACTATAATTCATCGTATCCGGAAAGGCTGTAATTAATTTAGTAAAATCATAATCACCAGCAATGATGTCATTCTTACCATCATTATTGACATCTCCAGCAGCCATTGACCACTGACTTTGATTATCTATAGGTCCAAAATAATATGGGATAAACTCCCCCGTTGCAGTATCCTGAAACTCTATGGTAAGTATTCGTCCTTGTTCAAGACGAAGAATATCATCCAGAAAATCATTATTCATATCCACTACACCAATCGCCACACCACTATGCCAATCGGTACTTTCTAAAAGGTTATTAGAATTGGTAAAGGAAATTTGTGCAATTGCTGTATTGGTAAAGGCGAATAAGGCAAATATTCCACAAAGAAGGGTAAAACGTACTTTCATAAGGGATTCTTTCTAATTGAGTAATAAATAATCTAGGATTCTAACCCTAAACTCAAAAAATAGTTCTCCTTATAAAGATACAAACTTTAATGCCGAAAGCATTTATATAGGGTAAACTGACAATTGATTTGTCATAAACCGAGCAAAAAAATATATACTTATTGAATTAATCTTTCTTTTTCTTCTTTTTGTCCTTGTCCTTCTTCTGCCAAAACTTCCAGTTGATTTTCTTTTTCTTTGGCTTGACAAAAATATATCGAAGAGAGACTGCACTTTCACTTTCATAAAATCGTACACCACTCAATGCATTAATAGAAGGCTTATAATCCGCCGAAAGCACCAGATTGCCCAGTGATATCTCTGCTCCAGCTATTAAGCTTAAACCTGCAGGATCAGGATCATCCTTGCTGGCTGCCCATCCTTTGTGAATACCGGCTCCAAAATAAAAATTGAGTCGTTTGCCGATTAACTTGCGATGCTCTTCGTAAAGGAAGGTGAGTTTCGCATCATCAGTAGCTCGCATTGGCACTTGAAAAATTCCTTCGATAGTAGCTTGCTTTCCGATCTTTTGTTGTGCTGTCAGACCAAAGCTGTTTCCCAACCTGATTCCAGCAGCAGTTCGGTACTTTTGACCAAAACTCAACAAAGAAGAAAATAAGAAAACAGCTAGCAAGAGTGATCTGGGCATATTCGTGTGGTTTTGCGAATAAACGATATTTATTTTGACATTAGTATTCATGAAAAGTTAGCTTCAACATAAGTTAAAAAAGTTTTAAAGGTACAGGCTAAAGAATTGTTCGAAAGTTTACCTTTGTCCATATACCCTATTTATTGAAAATGTATAGAGATTTTTGGCGGTTTTATTGGTCAGCGGATACTAAGTATACGATACATTCTCCCTTTGTTTTTGATTTCATCAAAAATGTTCTGGAAGATAAGCGGCTTTTCTATGCCT
Source organism: Saprospiraceae bacterium (assembly GCA_020631105.1). GTDB lineage: Bacteria > Bacteroidota > Bacteroidia > Chitinophagales > Saprospiraceae > JAHDHW01. Next base: position 6,731 of record JAHDHW010000060.1, read on the forward strand.
ACCATGAGGTCGAAACTGTACGAAAATTTCTACTAACCCAACATCAGGAAATAAGCGTAACAGATTATGGAGCAGGCTCGAAGTTCTCAAAAGGAAATAAACGCACCATCCAACAAATTGCTAAAACAGCGCTCTCCTCTCCATCCTTTTGTCGCCTTCTATTTAAGTTAACCAAACATTACAAACCTAAATCGATCCTTGAGATGGGCACCTCCTTAGGCATCTCTACTGCTTACCTTAGAATGGCTGCCCTGAATGCAGATTTTGTCACCCTCGAAGGATGTCCAAATATAGCAGATCATGCATCAAAGGTATTTAAGCGCCTTAAATTAAAAGAGATAGATCAAATCACAGGACCATTCTCCGAAACACTTGACCAGGCGCTTAAAACTTTAAAACAAGTCGATTTGGTATTCTTTGATGGCAATCATCGATTCGAACCTACTGTTGAATACTTTGAAAAAGTCCTACCTTATGCGCATGACCAATCTATTTTCATTTTTGATGATATCTATTGGTCAGAGGAGATGAGTTCCGCCTGGGAGAACCTAAAGCAAAGACCTGAGGTCACCTTGTCCATTGATTTATTTTCCATGGGTATCTTGTTTTTTAGAAAGGACTTTAGTCAGAAACAGCACTTCAAACTAACTCCATGGTATTGGAAACCCTGGCGTATGGGTTTTCTAAAATAAAGGATTGAACCAAAGTGTAAATTAAAAGATGGTCATTTAATAAAATCTTGAATATCTTTATCTAAAATTCGAGTGGTCCCCCGGTTTAAAGCAGCAAAATAATCGAGCATGAAACTTCAAAGATTTATTTTAATCCTCCCTATACTTTTATGGTGGTCAAACTTGACGATCGCACAAACACCTTTCCCCGAGCTTGGAAAAGTTTTTCAAGAAGATATCATCCCTAAAATCTATATTGAGATCTCACCAAATGACCTGGAAACTATTCTTGATCCAGATAATGCTTTTAGTACCGTTCATTATCCGGCAACTTTTATTTTCGACGTGGGAGATGATCGGGATACTATTGACAATATTGGCTTTAGACTCAGGGGAAACACCTCACAATTTTCTGCTAAGAAATCCTTTAAAATCTCTTTCAACACCTTCGAAGCCGGACGTAAATATAAGGGGCTCGAAAAAATGAATATCAACGGGGAGCATAATGATCCCTCCGTCATCCGTGCAAAACTATACTGGGACCTCTGCCGTCAATTTGGCGTCATCGCTCCGCGCTGCAATCATGTTGAGTTATACATCAATGGAGAATACCGAGGCCTTCACCTCAATGTCGAGCATATTGACGAAGAATTTGTTCAGCTACGTTATGGCAGTCAAATTGGTAATCTATACAAATGCCTTTACCCGGCAGATTTGAACTATATCAACTCCAACCCTGACAGTTACAAATATGAGTCAAATGGTCAACGTGCTTATGACTTAAAAACAAATACGGATGAGGATGATTATTCAGACTTAGCAACGTTTATCGATGTATTGAACAATACTTCCAGCAGTTTCTTGACCTGTGAGTTAGAAAAAGTATTTAACGTTCAGGATTATCTAAAGATCATTGCTCTGGACATTCTTACTGCACATTGGGATGGCCCGATCTTTAACAAAAACAACTTTTATCTTTATTCCAATCCATATACCGGAAAAATGGAATTCATCCCTTATGACCCGGACAACAGCTTTGGTATTCGCTGGTTTGGGGAATGGACAGATCGGAATATCTACACCTGGTCCCCAAGCGGAGAACAACGCCCAATCTACACTGAATTGATGCAAAACGATGTCTATCGGGATCAATTCACTTATTATATGAATGAGCTATTAGACTTGTATTATAATGAGACCGGATTCTTTGAGGATATCGATAACAAGCGAGATCAAATCGAGGGCTCCATCCCGGATGACCCTTATTATCCACTAGATTATGGATTTACCTATGATGATTTTATAAACTCTTATACGGAGGGGATTTCCAGTGCCTTCCATGTACCACATGGAATCAAGGAGTTTATTAGTATAAGAAGAGATGCGGCAATTGATCAACTGGAAGATAGTAATACTTCGCCAATCATTACAGAGGTCGAATTGCAAAACGGCAACGCCTCCCAGGAAGTAGCGGTCCTCGCAGTCATTGATGATGAAGAGACCGTCAACGCAAGCATTGAATATACCTTTGGCGGGCAAAATGGTAGCGCTACCCTATTCGACGATGGCAATCATAATGACGGAGCTGCGGGAGATCATATTTATGGTGGTACTATTCCGGCACCTGGTGCAGATGGCATATTGATGTATTTTATCAGCGCTACGGATGGATCAGCGAATGAAACTCGTTATCCAGTGTGCGAAGAATTGAGTCTGCAGATTACCAGTAACACAGAACAACTATTTATCAATGAGTTCATGGCCAGTAATGATGCAGTTATCGCAGATGAAGCCGGAGATTATGATGACTGGATTGAGTTATATAACGGAAGCGGTGCGGCGATTGAGCTCTCAGGATTTTACTTATCGGATGATGCTAATAATCCTACCAAATGGGCTTTGCCGGATATCACACTCCCCGTCGGAGACTTCTTGCTTGTGTGGGCAGATGACGAAGAAGATGAAGGAGATCTTCATACTAACTTCAAACTCTCCGCTTCCGGCGAGGAAATCATACTTGCCAACAGCTTCGGCTCTGTAATTGACTATGTTTCATTTGGCCCTCAGGAAACAGATGAAGCAGTGGGTCGCCTACCCAACGGAACAGGAATTATGCAGGCAGTTACGCCTACACCAGGAGCTTCAAATGTGCCGGTTTCAACTAATGAAATTCCACTACCGGAGTTTAACTTAGCTCCAAATCCTTTTAATCATTCGCTGATCGTCACCTCCGCTGAATCCATAACGCAACTACGTTTGCTGGATGTCTCCGGTCGGGTAATGATGCTAAAAAATGATCTCGGTTATACGCTTGAGGTGGATACAAAAGACTTAGCCCAGGGGACTTACTTCGTTCAACTGCAGTTCGACAGTGGTGCACATACTACCCTGCCGGTGGTAAAAATAGATTAATATAAAAAAGGAAAAGCAGGATTAGCTATACCGCTTTTAATAAAGCTTCACGCTCAGCAATGATCTCTAGCTGCTGTTTTTCACCTAGTGACTGAAAGGCCCTACCTGCTTTCCAGGCCTGGAAAAGTTCAAGATACCTCATTGCGATATACCCAAAGAATGGTACCAATAGTATAAAGCCGATGACCCAGGGATTACCGACAAAAAGGGCTATAATCAGCAAGATCAAAAAGTAAATTACATAACCAAACATCCCCGCACCAAAACGAACAGAAGCATAAAATTCAATTTTTTTCACCTTTTGTTTTGCAAGATTTTCTGCAAAAGCAAATGGAAGATAATTAAAGATAAAACCCACTAAAAAAGGAAGGAAGCCCACTATTAAAAGTAGTATACGCCAGAGTCCGTTTGCCTTAGCTTCCTCAATTCCTTCATCGACAACATTATATTTTGCTAAAGTTGCATCATAAGCCGTAACCTGATCCTTTAATGCGAGGCGCTCTTCCTTACTTCTTGCATTAATTTTTTCAACGGTATAGTATTCAAGTTTCCAGAGCGTATTATCCTTAGACACCATCGGGTAATTTGCCTGGTGAAGTTGATTGCGTTCGATATCCAAAAACCGATTTACCCAGGGTTCATCTTCGGAGTCTTCAATATGAATAATGAGCGCTCGCATTTCTTTCTGGATACGATCTGTCAGTTGCTTGATTGCTTTTCGGGGATTCTCCTGATGCGTTTCGCGATAATCGCTTAAATGAATAGGCGCTCCGAATTCGACCATCACCTGAGATCTGATCTGATCCGCGTCGGTATAATTGACCCCAACCGGAATAATCTGGATATCTAAATCACCATAACTCTCCCAGGTTCCAAATGCCATACGGGCGGTACCTTTTTGGATCGGTCGCAAACGTTTTTCATGTTTCGTTTCTCCTTCTGCCAGCACAAGGACACATTTTTTTTCTGCTAGTTTATTATAGACGGTTTCCATCGTCGCCTGGTTATTCTTGAGGTTAGCGTAACCATCACGAAATCGGAAAATTGGCAACATCTTTAAGCCTCTCAATGCAGCCAATACAAGCTTACCTTTGAAAATATCACCACGGACGATAAAATGCGTAGGACGTTTGGTGAATGCACCAAGGATAACCGGATCAAGAAATGCTGTAGGATGGTTAGCGGTATAAATAACTGCTGTGTTATCAGGAACCGGGCGTTCGTAATGTATAAACAGTTTTTTGAAATTTATACGCAAAAAAATTCTTGCCAAATACTTGGCCATATAATACAACATCGCTTACTCTAATTGATATTCTTAATTTGAAAATTGGGGCGCTTTGGGTAAATTAAAACTTTTAAATAAGTTAGCGCGCATCTCTTGCAAGTTATTTAATTCTTCACTGGATAGCCCCTTCAGGGCATTTAACCTTTTCCATTTATTGAAGTATGCGCGATAAAGTAAGGCATAGTATCCAAAAAACGGCAAAGCTAGTAATACGAAAATTAAGGAATAATGCCCTGTAAATAAAAGTACCAGAAATAAAGTTAGCCAATAAATCATATACAAAACGATCGCCGTCGTAATTTTCACACTTGCTCTAAATTCAATTGCACGTACTTTTTTATTAATGATCCAATCCGCAAATCTTACAGGTAAAGCATTACCCAGATAGCCGACTAAAAAAGGCAGGAACCCCAGGATAATTACTATCCAACTTTTCGACTTGGGCTTTTCCCCAATAGCTACTGCGTAATCATTCAATTTATACTTTTGCAAGTTTGTCTTATAATCACTGATATCTTTCGATAGTGCTTGCTTCTCCTCTTCCGGTAACGCTCCCACACCCTCCGAAATTATCATTTCGCTTTTGAGCAAGTAGTTATTCTTCGACACCGCAGGTTGAGGTGCTTCCGGCCAGGAATGTTCATTGATTTCAAATAGGGCTTCTGTAAGTTTTTCATCCGCGCGATTTTCAATTCTTATGACATGTTTCTCCAATGCAGTACGCAGGTCCTTAGTCAGTTCCTTTATCCCCGTATTCGCATCATCTTTATACTTCTGGTAATAATCTTGCGCTGAAATAGGCTGTCCGAACTCAATCATTGCCCGACTACGAAAAGCGTCAGAGTTACTATAATTTACGCCAACCGGAATAATCTGTAAGTCCAGATCAGGGTATTTCTCCAGGGTACCAAATGCGAGCCTTCCTGTTCCCTTCTTCAAAGGCCTCAATCTCTTTTCATGCTTTGTTGTTCCTTCGGCGAGTATCATGATTACCCGCCCCTCTTCCAATGTAGCATAGCATTTATCAAAAGTAGAGAAGTTATTTTTGATCTTCTGGTAGCCACCATCTTTCATTCGAAAGATCGGAAGCATGTGCAGAGATCGAAGTATCTTATCGAAGAGCGGTTTAGAGAAAAAATCCCCGCGAACTAAAAAATGTAAAGGCCGGGGTAAGAGCACCGCCAGAATACAAGGTTCCAAAAAAGCGGAAGGATGATTCGCTGCAATGATTACTGGTTTGTTTTTGGGTATCACCTGAGCATTCGAAAAATATATTTTCCGAAAGTAAGTTGTCAAGGCAATCCTAGCTAAAGGTCTGACTATACTATAAGGTAGTTTTGCTTTCCGCACGTTTGTCCTAGTTTATCAAAGGCAAATATAGGATTATTTCGATGAGCAGCCTTATTGGAAAACACCCAATATTATAGGATGTAAGTATATTAACTAAATATCAGCCCCCAGGAAAAAGCGACAATCTTTACAATCAGCCAGATCATTAAAATGAAAAGTAATATCAGCACGATTAACACCGGGATGACAATCCTCCAGATACTTCCCTGGTAAGCACCTTCTCCATAATGCTCTTCTAAAAGCTTATAATTACGTCGGTTCGCTTTGTAAAACAAATCGAATACATCCCCGATCAAAGGAACACTTCCAACTGTAGCATCCAAAAATATATTTCCAATCATCTTGGCCAGGACTTGTCCACTTACCCCGTGCCGGGCCATAGTCAATACTAAACCTGCTGAAAACAGAAAGCTAATGACATCACCAGCATAAGGCACCAAGCCTATAATAAAATCAATTCCAAAACGAATTTTGGTGCCCGGGATACGAAACTTCGTATCCAGCAACTTAGAGTAACTATCTAATGCTTCTAATTCTTTGGGGACTACCTTAACTTCATTTTCCATAAAATTGGTGCTTAAGTAACAGTTGAAATTATTGATCCTTTGGTGTGATAAGTTTTATCTGGTCAATTACAAACTAGCTTGAATAACTTACCCAATCGATGTCTTTCTTTAACAGTTCCTGTGTCTTCGCTTCCTTACTTCCTTCTTTGACCGGATAATCGTAGGTCCATTGAGCCGTAGGAGGCATACTCATTAGGATAGATTCCGTTCGTCCATTGGTATCCAGGCCAAACTTAGTACCTCGGTCCCATACAAGGTTAAACTCTACATAACGGCCCCGACGGTGAAATTGCCATTCTTTTTCATTCGCCGTAAATGGTAAATCCTCTTTGGCCTCCATGAAACTGGTATAAATTGGTGCAAAAGATTCTCCTACATTTTGTACAAACTTGAATAAAGAGGTCTTGTCCAGGCCTGTGCTTTCATTTAAGCGATCAAAAAAGATTCCGCCTATTCCCCTGGTTTCATTTCTATGCTTAATGAAAAAGTAATCATCTGCCCACTTTTTAAATCGTGGATAAAACGAAGCGTCCGTCTGATCACATACTCTTTGTAAGACCTTATGAAAATACTGCGCATCCTGCTCGACTACATAATGCGGCGTTAAATCAATACCGCCACCAAACCACCAATTAGTTATTGCACCTGTCTCCGGATTTTCAATTTCAAAATAACGAACATTCATATGAATGATGGGTACATGAGGGTTAAATGGATGCAGAACTATCGATACCCCACTGGCAAAAAAATTGCTTCCGCTGTCAAGCTTTAGTGCTTTTCCTATATTCTCTGGTAATACTCCGTGAACCGCTGAAAAATTAACCCCGCCCTTTTCAATCACTTTCCCCTGAAATACTCGTGTCCGACCACCGCCGCCGCCAGGCCGTTCCCAGGCATCTTCCCTAAATCTCCCTCCTCCGTCTGCTTGTTCCAACTCACTGCAGATGCTGTCCTGCAAGGACATAAAATATGTTTTGATCTGATCTTTATCGATACTTTGCATTTCTAGTTGTTTAATTTGTCTTTTGCAGCAGCCACCACTTTCTTTGAGTTCCCGACAAACAAATCTCCATCGATCCAAATGACCGGACGCTTCAAAAATGTATATTCTTCAAGGATCAGACGTTTATAGTCTTTTTCTCCTAGGGTCTTTTCGTGTAAGCCCATACCTCGAAACTTCATAGCACGCCGGCTAAATAATGCTTCGTAGGAACCTGTTTTTTCGGCCATGGCTTCTAATTGTTCTTCGGTAATCCGGTCTGTTTTGATATCTTGCATTTCGAATCCTTCCCCTTCATTTAATTCTTTTATGATTCGTGCACATGTACTACATGTTGACAAGTGGTATATTTTTCTCATTTTATATGAATTGATTGAAGTGCAAATTAAATCTTATTTTTATAGTCGACAAAAATATCCAAGCCTACAATGACAAAAATCTCCGAGTCTGAACTCATTCTTAACCCCGACAATAGTATCTATCACCTTAATTTGCAACCAGACCAAATTGCGGAAACCATTATCACCGTTGGTGATATGGATCGAGTGGAAATGGTATCAAAACATTTCGACCGCGTGGATACAAAAGTCCAGAAACGGGAGTTTGTTACACATACTGGCGAAATCAAAGGTAAAAGGATCAGTGTTATTTCGACAGGTATCGGAACAGATAATATCGACATTGTCTTAAATGAATTGGATGCACTGGTTAATATTGATTTTGAGACCCGACGGGCAAAAGAAGAAGAAACCAGGCTTACCTTAATCAGGATTGGTACTTCAGGCTGTTTACAAGAAGATATTCCGGTGGATAGTGTATTGATATCCGAACAGGCTGTGGGGCTTGACGGGCTGCTGCATTTTTATGAATTTTATAATAATGCGGATGAAACGATGTTTCAGCATGTCTTCTTACGGTCACTTGATCAAAAAGCTAATTTCCCTATTCGTCCCTACTTTATTCAGGGGGATGCTGACCTTATTCAAAAATTCGGATATGATATGCAAAAAGGAACTACGGTAACCTGCCCTGGTTTTTATGCGCCTCAAGGGCGTCAGCTTAGAGTACCTATCACTGTAGAGGGAATGTTAGATGCTTTGGCGGAATTTAAATATGAGCAGCACCGTATTACTAACTTCGAGATGGAAACAGCTGCGATTTATGGAATGGCCAGAGTGCTGGGCCATCGTGCACTATCTTGTAATGCTATCCTCGCCAACCGTGCAAACGGCACATTTAGTGAACACCCCCAACGAACGATAGAAAAACTTATTGAGGTGGTATTAGACCGGATATAAAAAACAGGAAACGAGAGCCTGCTGCTCTGGTTTCCCGTTTTAATATTTTTTAACAGATTGAATCTGTATTATACTAGCTATTCGCTTTTTTGTGATCTGCCAAAAACTTAGCGAGGCCAATATCTGTCAGCGGGTGCTTTAGCAACCCTAGAATAGAACTTAATGGACAAGTGACTACGTCAGCCCCTGAGATCGCTGCATCAACGATATGTTTACCGCTACGGATTGAAGCAGCAAGAATTTCTGTTTCAAACCCCTGGATGGCATAAATTTCTGCAATTTGCTTGATCAAGTCCATCCCATCCCAGTTGATGTCATCGATTCGACCAATAAACGGACTTAGGTAAGTTGCTCCTGCTTTAGCCGCTAAGATGGCCTGACCGGCACTAAAAACCAAGGTACAGTTCGTTCGGATACCGTGATCATAAAACCAACGTAAAGCTTTGACACCATCTTTGATCATTGGTACTTTAACCACAATATTCGGTGCTAACTCTGCTAATTTCTGTCCTTCAGCGATAATCCCTTCAAAATCAGTAGAGATTACTTCCGCACTCACGTCACCATCAACGATTTCGCAGATTGCCCGATAATGATTAAGGATATTTTCTTGTCCGGAGATGCCCTCCTTTGCCATTAGGGAGGGGTTTGTTGTAACCCCGTCAAGAATACCGAGGTCGCGTGCCTCTTTAATTTGATCCAAACTGGCAGTATCTACAAAAAACTTCATAGAAGTTGATTTTTTAAAAGGTGATATAATGCCCGCAAAGGTAAGGAAAGAATCAAATATAGAAGAAGGAGAAAATCAGAAAAGAAGGAAAGAGAAAAGAAAAAAAGAAGGTGAGAAACCACATCGACCGCTACAACCAACTACCCTTGCTGTGTTTCCACCCTGGGGGAATTCATTGGGAGCTAGCCATATGGCTCTCACCGGCTGCAAAATTAATTTGATTTCGGGAAAAAACAAGGATTTGAGTGGCTTAATTTGCCAAGTGAAGAATTAATATCCAGCTTCTTCTGCATCTTGGATAAAATCCTTATCCATAATGAGCATTACGGACACTAAAACCATAAAAGATACGATCATCATTCCAACGAAATAGTTGAATGCAAGAATCTTAAATAGTATGATAAAGAAGGAAATACTAATTAGAAGGGATAATGTGTAAGCAGAAACGGCAAAAAATGCTTTTTTCATGGTTTTTGAATGTTTAATCTTTAAAACTTAAAAGGTTTCAGGTATTTAGAACGAAAAAAACGTGCCAATTATGCTAATTCGGTCTTAAATGCTTAGTTTTTTCGTATTAAAAATTTTAACACTACGAATCTAAAAATTGTTTACCATTATTTTACATTTATTTACGATATTTTCAAAAAAGCGACATAAGATTACATAAATCCCAACGAAGTCCTTCTTTTATTCTGCTTTTGGAATAATCTCTACTTTTTCTCCAAAGTACTGGACAAAGCGAGCCATATCATTTGCCAAGTCTTGATTTTGTGTTGCTTTAAAGTAGGTATCAGACAATGCCCGTAGAGTTTGGAAGAAGAAACGGTCCATTTCGTTAACCTGCATCTCGGTGGTCCAAAGATCGATTTTCATGGTATCGCGGCTTTCTTTATCAAAAACTGATAATAAAAAAGCTTTGCATTCTTTAGCACCTTCGCCATTCGGATTATCTTCTGCCTCCCACTCTATCTTTACAGGTACATTAGATTCATCCAAGCCTACAGTTAATTTAATATCTGACTGATGTTTGATTTCCATTGTATATAGTTAAAAAGTTTATTTTTTAAGATTAAGATTTTCATGGTCTGCCAAATCCTGTAAAACATGTGAGGGATAATAATGAACACCCTTTTCTGTTTTTTGAGCTGCCATTATCATTGCTTTAGCTACTGCATCTGCTTCTACGGGTTTGTATTTTTTTAGCAGGCCACCGGTAAAATCATCCACAAATTTACCGATTTTTTGCGCAATCGACTCTCCCCATCGATTTTCATTTCGTTCGCCCAGAAGAATGGAGGGTCTGAAAATATGAACGGCCCAATATGGCATCACCCTAATATCATTCTCCAACTCTCCTTTGACTTGATTATAAAAGAATAAGGAATCCTCATCAGCTCCAACAGAAGAGATAAGCAAAAACTGATTTACTTTATTCTTCAATCCAATTTCCCCAATTTTTCGGGGATAAATATAATCTACTCTGCGAAATGCCGGTTCACTGCCAGCCTTTTTGATTGTTGTACCAATACAACAATAGAGGTCATCCCCTTTGATCAGATCAGCATAGTTTTCAAGGTGATCAAAGTCAATAATATGCTGGACTACTTTAGGATGGTCTATATCAACCTTTCTTCGACCAAATACCAATACTTTATTATACGTATCCGCAGTTATCAAATACTGCAGGCAAAAGCCTCCTACTAATCCTGTGGCGCCAAAAAGGATTGCTGTTTTCTGATGTTTGATAATTTCCATCTTATTTTATATCCCTAAAGTTTGATAAGTGACGGATCTATATTGATCAAAGTCCATCACTACGTATTGACGGTATATTTAATTTCTTCTTCCTTATATTCCATAAAAAACAATCTGCCCTCGTGCTCAAATTGAATCTCAAAAGGCTCAGGTTTTATCTTAATCGTGGTAGGAAACCAAATCTCTTTAATTTCATAATTTGGCAATAAAAACAAGCCTTCTTGTGTCCCGTTCGTTCCGAATCTTTCAAGATCTCCTTTCCAGAGTTTAGTGCCAAAATAATGCTCCAACGCAGTATTAGTTCCAGTTACATCACGAGTTGGCATTCCTATTTCATTCAAACAAATGACCTCTTCGATATTGAAATCTCGGTCAATTTCATTGTTGAGATCATACCGGACGATAAATTCAGCTATGTTTCCGCTTGCATCATAAAAGTAAAATGAATCCGCATTCCAGCTTTCGAAGCGTTGAACCTTCTTTTCAGCTTCCAAATCTATAAGGTCCACGCGTTTTTCCATCCACTCTAATGCTTCAGATAATTTATTGGATGGAATTAAAAAGCAATAATGATAAATATGTTCTACCTCTGACGACTCAAAGGTCAGTTCACTCCACCCCACACTTATTGTAAAATAATTTTCGCCTTCTTCTATTATGCTAAACCCTAAACGCTGAGTATAGAATGCTTTTTCCAAACTCAATTGTTTCGTATATAATTTCAACTTCTTAATCCTCATATTTTCTACCTTAACAATGAAGAATTCTATAATTAAAATTATGCTTCCGACAACTCCATTGAAATTGGCTTGCATCGGAATCCCTGTTTTTTCAGTAATCTCAGGACACCCTTTGCACCTTCCAGATGCCCGGCACCAATTGCTGCAAACACTGATTTCTCCTGGACAAACTGTCCAATCCTTTCTGCCATGATCTGATTTCGATTGTAAATCATCAACTTACGTAGTGGTCCGGCTTGTTTCTTAGTCTTTTTGAATAGTTTCTTCAAATCACCACTTTGGTACAAAGCTGTAAGGTGCTTGAGTTGCTTCTTGAATTTCTTAAAATTTCTGACCATATCATTGAGTCCCTTTACCTGATAGTCGAGCGAAATCTTATCCATAATCGCAAGCTGTTCTTCAAAGGTCTCAATGCCGATAGTTATTTTTTCGTTCGCCTGGGCAAAACGCCATAGCGTGGCATCCAGCGAGTAAGGAGCATCTTTGGCCAATACCGATTCAGTCAGAAGATTAGTTATCATAATTGGCTGACTTTGATCAAAATAGGCTAAAGGAAACCCCGTCTGTTTTAAAAACAGGCGCTCTAATCTTTTATATATTTTGGGTTTGAGTAAATCATGCAAATGAATATCCTCATCAAGATCCATTGCATTCGCCATGATCTGTTGGTCAATTTCATCCAGATTCAATTCTGCTGCATAGACATCACAGTCTAAGATCTTTTGCTCAATCAAAGACTGTTGACCAAATACTCGCTGATCCCGGACATGCATTGTACCAAACAAGTAGGAATCTTGCAGCCCCGGTTTACTAATTCGCCAGAGAAGAGAGTTTTTGTTTTTGCTCATAAATAAAAAGCTGTTGCTCTAGTTAAAGAACAACAGCCCATTGTTTTATTATGTTCTTGTGTTAGTCGTAAATATACGGTAACAGCTTAGAATCTTTTACAGTAGATAAAGTCATCAATGTCTTTAAACGCTCAATTTCTTCAATTTGAGAAAGCGTTTTGAATAATAACTGCTCGTAAGTTGGAATATCTTTACAAACTATCTTGATCAGGAAATCAGCTTCACCTGTTATGATATAACATTCAGTGATTTCTTCAATGCTTTTGATTTTGTCCATAAAATGGGCCAAAGCATTTTCCTTTTGCCAGGCCAAAGAAACCAAAACGAAAGTTTTAACATTAAGTCCAATCGTTTGTGGGTTAACAATCGCATGATAGCTTTCAATAATCCCTGATTGCTCTAGTTTCTTTACTCTTTCGAGTGTTGGGGCAGGAGAAAGTCCAATTTTTTTGGATAGGTCTAGATTAGTGATTTTACTGTTCTCTTGTAAGATCTTTAAAATCTTAAGATCGATCTTATCTAACTTTTCGGTCATTATTTAGTGATTTGTTAGTTACCTTCTGGGTTTTAGCCCATTTTTGAAATTGAATGCAAATATATCCCTATAACGAATAAATTACAAATAAAGCTTTAAAAAACCTTTGTTAATTTTATACTAAAGGAATTTAGCAGAAGATTTTACAATTTTATTTTGTCAATCCAGGAAAGCTAGTTTCAATTAAAAGCCTATCAGTCCTTTAAAAACAAAAGCCCTTGCAAACGAATACTTTGCAAGGGCTTTCAAATAGAAATTATGTTTTAAGGGAAAATCCCCAGATTTTCATAATCACTACCTATTTTCTTAAGCGCATTGACAAACGCAGCAGATCGTAAATCTTCCACTGCTTTACGACGCTTCCATATTTCTCTGATTTGGCTATACGCCGAAATCATCGTCTCTTCCAGCCCCGAACGTACCAGATCTATCTCATCTGCACCTCTGGTCAAAAACTCTTTCTCTTTGGCACCGACTGACTTCCCAGTCATTCGTTCGATAGTTTCTACGATATTAGTATAGGTACGTTGATCAAATCTTTTCTCCATACGGCCAAAGCGCATATGAGATAAATTCTTCAACCACTCAAAGTAAGATACTGTTACCCCACCCGCATTAATATACATATCCGGGATAATCATTACACCTTTCTTTAATAATATCTCTTCTGCGTCCGCAGTAACCGGTCCGTTAGCTGCTTCGGCAATAATTTTAGCTTTTACACGTCGGGCATTATCTTTTCGAATCTGATTCTCAAGTGCAGCTGGTACCAGAATATCAACTGGCAGTTCTAATATTTGCTTACGTTGCTCCATATTCTTAGCCCCCGGAAAGTTCAGGATAGATCCTGTCTTCTTACGGTGTGCTGCCAATTTCTTGATATTAATACCATCTTCTTTATAAATCGCACCTTCATATTCTGCTACCGCAACGACTTTTACATCTCCCTCTTCCTGAGAGATTAGTCCGGTATGGTAACCTACATTACCTAAGCCCTGAATTGCCATCGTCTTTCCGGCAAGACCTGGTGTAAGGCCAAGTGCTTTCATATCTTCCGCATTACTACATGCTTCCCGGATGCCGTAGAAAACCCCTCGACCTGTAGCTTCTGTACGTCCCTGGATGCCGTGTAGTTTCACAGGCTTACCTGTAACACAACCAGCAGCATCAATTTCGCCACCTTTAAAAGTCATATAGGTATCAAGTATCCAAGCCATCTCACGGCTCCCCGTCCCATAATCAGGAGCAGGTACATCAATACCGGGGCCGATAAAGTTTTTACGAATAAGCTCTGTAGTATAACGTCGCGTTATCTTTTGTAATTGAGCTGTAGTATATTCTCTCGGAGAGATTTTAACTCCTCCTTTCGCACCACCAAAAGGAACATCAACGATTGCACACTTATAAGTCATCAGTGTAGCAAGCGCCATTACTTCATCTTGTTCTACTTTTTGGCTATAACGAATTCCTCCTTTGGTCGGGAGGCGGTGATGAGAATGTTGAACCCGATAGGCTTCAATTACTTTGTACTCGCTTCCAATTTTAACTGGAAAGCGCATTTGATACACGGAATTACAGGCTTTAATCTGAGCAAGTAAGCCTTTATGTAATCCTGTGTGACGGGCTGCTTTATCGAAATTTCTACTTACACTTTCGAGAAAGGACCCAGTTGAGGATTTACTCATTGATCATTAATTTGGTTTTCTAATTTAGTTAGGCGTCTATCTAAATAGATTAAAAATAATACTAATGCGACAAATATCACCACAATCACGCCATAAACAACATACATCTTACCGACGGAGCGCATAAAATCAGCATTGTCAGCTTGGGCTTGGGCAAAGCCTTGAAAAATTAATAAGATCGTTAATAGCGAAAATGGCTTTTTCATATTCATAATATCGCGGGTCAAAACTCTAATTATTTTTTAACTAAAACAAATGAAATCAAGTCGATTTACAGGTAGAAGCAAAATTTATTCATACTACTCCCTATTTATGTCGGAATCCTTCTATTACTTTCGGTCAAACGAAATCTACTCTGGCTTTTTATTTTTTATTCGCTGATCATTATTCCGATAATTATCGGAATAATTTTCGCTGATTGCTCCCTCACACGTCTCTAATATACATCCTCAAACCTCAGATTCTTTTGCTATTGATCATAAATACGTTCACGCACCATTTGCATTCGATAAATCAAACTGGTCAACCATACCCCAAACAAGGTCCAGCCAATAATCGCAGGGTAGAATACCAGCCGCATCGAATTATCAAGATCATCCGCACCTAAAGCTGGATTTCCACCACTACCGGGATGTAGGCTACTCACCATCCTGGGTACCACATACAATAATGCGATCATCGCCGCAAAAGCGAAAATACTATATACCGCACTTATCCGAGCTCGTCGCTCATCATCATCAAAACTCTGACGCAAGATGAAATATGCAAAGTAAACCAGCAATGCAATGGCGGTCATATTCATTTTTACTTCCTTCCAGGTCCAGTAGGTTCCCCAGGTATCCTTTGCCCAAATCATCCCAGTGATCAGGCCAATAACTCCAAACAAAGTCCCTACCATGGTAAAGGACATTGATTTATAGTCATATTCCGGATTATTCGTTCGGAGATATTGCACACTCTGCGTGATCCCGGCAATAAAAATAATGAACATCGCAAACCAAAAAGGAACATGATAATAAAGGTTCCGAATCGTTTCAGATAATTGAACCCGATAAGGAAAGTTAAATTGATCCTTTTCGTGAACGCCTGAAACTTCAGTTTTTCCCCATGCTGCTTTGCCGATACTAATTTCTTGTAAAGAAGAATCAGCCGTAATAAAAACAGACCCCGGCTTTACGGCAAAACCGTTATAATCATCATCTATAATCAATGAAGTAACCGCTACCTGTTTTTCTGTAGGCAAACTTCCTGGTAGATTAAACCTTGCTTTCAGTTGTCGATCTCCGAGTACTTCTACCCTGTCTGCTATCAGCATATGGACGCTATCATATTTTAGCCATACCCTGGGGGCCGCAGTAGCTTTGGTGTAGAAAGTATTATACCCGGTAATTGTCATTTCATAGGCTTTCCCGGCTTGAGTTGCTCCTGGTTCGAAATAAGCAATACCAGGCTTCAGTGGTACCAAAAGCCCCATTGTAAAAGAATATACAATTAAGAATACACCGAGTATTTTCCACCAATATTTACGCATAGAATACAAATAGTTAAGTAGAGTAAGAAGAGTTGAAGCTTTGTCGCTTAGATCTTCTTAGCTCCTGAAATCAGTCTCTCCATAAAAATGGAAATAATATAAATGCAGTTGCTATCATTAATACATCTATAGCGACTAAAGTCATAATATCTTTTGAAATCGAAGAATCCTGCATCAATCTCAAAGCATTAGAGGACAGCTTCAATAATGTCAAAATTATCGGAATAACAATCGGAAAACTAAGGATCGCCATTAGTGTCGAACTGTTATTCGCCTTAGCAGAAATCGCTGCTACAAAAGTAAAACTAATCGAAAAGCCCACACTCCCCAAAAACATGGCTAAAAAAAACTGGCCTACATCTTTTACTGGATTACCTGCAAACAAGATAAAGGCTCCATAAGACAGCAATGTCAATAGAAACAATAAACCGGAGTTATAAATTATTTTAGAGAGTATTATGGCGGTTGGGTTGGCGATCGTATAATAATACAACTGTCTGCTGCTATTCTCCTGTACAAAACTTTTTACCAGGGCATTGACACTTGCAAAAAGAATAACGATCCAAAACAAGGCGTTCCACACATTCGGTTGCACCCCTTTTATCGCTGTATATACTACAAATACCGTAGATATAACATACAATAAGATACCGCCAAGCGCATGCTTTTGACGCCACTCAATCGTCATTTCTTTACGTAGAAGGATGCCTATTTCTTTAGTTAGATTCATTACTTGGGCAAAAATAACTATTTTCGTAACGGAATTGCTCACGGAAGTGTCAAACTGGTAATAATGCGAGTGGCCGAAGGCCGGTCAAAGTCTTAGTTCGGATGTTAATCGGACTAAGTATCAATGAATAATAAAAATTTTACCAAGGCATGTAAGCGTACTAAATATTGATGATAAGCTCCTTAAAAGCGAACCTGTCTTATCAACAACGTTTAACTGTAGGCTTTCCGGGCAATAAAGCTAAATTAACTTATGAAACGCTTTCTATTATTTCTTACGCTTTTATTGGTGATTGGGTTGGCTGGGTATTTTTATCTACAAAAGCAAGGTGGCGTTCAGGATATTGAATTCCTTCAGATCGAAGGATTACAATTCAGTCGAGTTACTCCTTTTCCGAAATTAAGTCTGACGACTTCTGCAAAAGCAGCATTACATAATCCAAATCCTTTTGGGGTAGAAATCACTAAAATGGAGTTTGACGTTTATGTAGAAGATAAGCATACTACAAAAGTTAGTCAGATTGTTAGTGTTCCGATGCCCGCAAAATCTGAATTCAAGTTGCCTTTCGAGTTCGAAATACCACTTGGCAAATCAGGCTTTTTTAAAGATGCAAAAGATGTACTTACCGGTGCCTGGAAAAATCAATCTTTAAAAATAAAGACCGTTGGAATAATTAATATCGAAGTGCTTAACATTCCGGTAGAATTACCGTTTGAAGAAGAAAATATTTATTTGCTTAAGGATTATATTCTTGGCAAAGAAGAATAAGTTTAATAATATTTGCTGGTAAATTTGTACCACGATTATAAATGAATACCCGTTTAAATAACTGTTAATTACTATGCTTAGCATAGCAAAGAGGTTTATTTTTCGATTATCATTATAATATTGATTTTATTTAGGTCCTATGTTCCGATTTCAATTCTCTATCCTACTAATAGTTTTAACGTCTTTTGTATTGCAGGCGCATGATGCTCAACCCTATTACCATAGGGTTCCGGCAAAACCAGGAGACAACATTTCTACCTTACTAAAAAGGTATTACCTGGCAGATCACGATTGTAATAGAAAACAGTTCTTCGAACTGAACGATCTTGAAGACAATGCTTATCTGCAAGCCAACGAAAAATACTTCATCCCCGTTTTGATCTACGAATATAATGGTAAGAGTATCAAGACTTCTGTGGGTTTTGACGATTGGGAACCTGCTTATCGGATTAAAAAATATAATGAACGGATTCAGCGCAAGAAGCTCCGAAGTTCTTCAATTGTTTCCAGTAGTATCATTTGGGTACCTTATCACGAACTATTTTGTCTGGAAAGTGCACCCAGTAAAAAGCCAGAAGCAATCACAAAAACTAATGTCTCTCCTTCTAAAAAAGAGGATAAGGAAGATCGCCAACCGGTTGTCACCGAAAAAATTGATGACAAAGTCATTGAAGAATCCAAACGCCTGAGTGGTTACCGTAAATTTCCAATCTTTGGGAAGAAACACGCTTATATCCCCTTAAAGGATAATAAGCTGAGAGGAAAAGTATTTTATATCGTAAGTGGACACGGAGGACCGGATGTCGGAGCCGTTGGGCGGAATGGTCAAACGCAGCTTTGTGAAGACGAATATGCCTATGATGTATCGCTTAGAATTGTGCGCAATTTACTGGAACATGGTGCAATTGCGTATATGATTATCCGGGATCCGAATGATGGTTTACGTGATGGTGAGATTCTACCCTGCGATTATGATGAGTATTGCTGGGGGAATTTTAAAATTCCACGGAGTCAAAAAACACGTTTGTATCAACGATCTGATGCGATCAATGAGCTTTACGAAAAACATAAAAAACAAGGTATCAAAGACCAAACAGTGGTGACTATTCATATTGATTCGAATAATCAAAGTCGCCAGACGGATGTATTTTTCTATTATTTCCCAGGTAGTTCTGAAGGGAAAAAATTGGCAAAAAAAGTCCGAAACACTTTAAAAAGTAAATACGAAAAAAACAGGCGTAGTGGAAAATACACGGGTACTGTAAAACCACGAGACCTACATATGCTCCGTGAACCTAAGCCTAATTCTATCTTCATCGAATTGGGTAATATCCGGAATAAGTTTGATCAGCAAAGATTTATTAAAGAAAATAACCGCCAAGCTTTAGCGAATTGGTTGTATGAAGGTTTGGTGAACTAAAAAATGTAATAACAGAGTATTCATCAGCCAATTCTAGTTTTCTAGATCTTCTATTCTTCCTACCTTTGGAGCAGTTACTTGCAATTAGCAGGTATTCTCAAAGAACTATTGCCCTATGCTCACTTGCCAAAAAGAACTTTTTAATCTCTCTGAGGAAGTTACCTACCTGAACTGCGCTTACATGGGCCCCTTGCTACGAAGTGTCGAGGCGGTTGGACATGAAGAAGTTAAAAGACGTCTTCGGCCTTTTAATTATGGCCGAAAGGATTTCTTCGAGCCGGTACAAAAAATTAAGGCGACCTTCTCTGAGTTCGTAAATACGGGAGATGCTGAACGCATTGCTATCATTCCTTCTGTCTCCTATGGCATCTCCAATGCAGCAAAAAATATAGATTTCTCTCAGAAAAAAGAGATTCTACTTGTCGGAGAGCAATTCCCCAGTAATTATTACCCCTGGGAGACAGCCGTAAAAAATCAGGGAGCTGTCATTAAGCCTATCACGCCTACATCTTCCGGAAAAACACGTGCTGCGGATTGGAACCAATCCATTCTGGATCATATCAATGAAAATACTGCGGTGCTCAGTATGGCGCATGTACACTGGGCTGATGGAACACTCTATGACCTGCTTGCTATTCGGGAGAAACTGGATACTGTTGGCGCAAAGTTGGTGATTGATGGGACACAATCCGTTGGTGCCCTACCCTTTGATGTACAGGCAATCCGACCAGATGCTTTAATTGTTGCAGCTTATAAATGGCTACTTGGACCTTACGGAATTGGACTGGCATACTATGGCCCCGCCTTTGATAATGGTCAGCCCATTGAAGAAAACTGGATCAACAGAAAGAACAGTCAGCAATTCGAAAATTTGGTTAATTATCAACCAGCATATGAACCTAAGGCTGCAAGGTACAGCGTTGGTGAACAAAGCAATTTCATTTACATTGCAATGCTACAAGCTTCACTGGAACAATTATCAGCGTGGGGACCTCAGCGAATACAAAATTATTGCAAAGGCCTGGTCGTAGACTATCTAAAGGAATTTGAATCTCTTGGGTTCCAAACCGGCCTGGGCACTGAAATGGCATACCATCTTTGTGGGATTCAATTACCCGATGGGCTTGAAATGTCCAAGCTAAGTGAAATGTTACAACAAGAAAACATATACGTTTCGGTACGAGGAAATAGCATTCGACTAGCACCGAATGTTTATAATGATCAACATGATATGGATCACTTGTTAAGTGTTTTCAAAAGAATAGCGCAGTAGAATACGGATTAAGTATTCCTTTTTGACTTGATTAATTTAATCACACTTTTTGGAAGGACCTTATTAGCAAAGTTTACTGCGGTATTATACACAGTCATCTTTGCACTATCCTGCCCTCCTCTACCACGGAATGTGGTTGTAATCCGATCCTGATCCTTTTTGCTTAATTCACTTTCCGGTCGACCGTTAGTATAATAATACAAAGCTAGTGATTTACGGCTTCGGTCTGGAGGACAACTTAATGGTTCCGGATGACCGTGCCATGAATCGCCAGTCGTAGAAAACATTGCAATTCGATTAAAGAAAGGTGCGATCTTCAAAGCACAAGCGCTCATATCTTTTTCCCAAAGCTCAAAGTGTCCACCGTAGGATTCATCCCAATCTTCGTTTAGATAAATCAATAAATTAAGTCTTCGACTCAATTGCATCCGGCGATGTTTATGAAAATCGACATGTATCTTAAGAAATCCGCCAGGTTTGATCTGATGGAATCCGCCACCTTCAAAGTATGGATCCGGAATTAAAGTTTCTTCGATTCCTGTTACCTCTTGCAAAAACTCCAGAAAAATCTGTGAGTTTAGGAAATGTACCAATTTTCTGGTATTGGGTCCAAACTGAGCTTCTCCCTTACTTGCTAGTTTATCCTCATTTGGATTCTTGTAGTAAATTTTGTCTTTCACTTTTTCCAAATCAGGAAATTCTCCCAAAACGCCTTTAAGGTATTCAGGGTCAAAAAACTCATCCAAATAAATATTAGGAAATGGATCGGCTTGTTGGTACTTCTCTGCTAAGGCTTTTGCCACAGCATTTAGATCGGCATATTTCTCGTTGAGCATATTATTTCAATTCTATATTTGACAAATTTACTCTTTATCATAGAAAATACGTTCAAAATGAGGAAAATGATACTTTACCCAACGATTATTTTGTCCATAGG
>JAHDHW010000061.1:0-21038 GCA_020631105.1 Saprospiraceae bacterium
TAAGTCTTAAAAGTAGCTTTGCGCATGAATCCGGCACGAAGTGATTTTAGAAAACGAAATCATTTTGTGCCGGGTAAAGCTACCTTCATATCACCGTATATTTAACGGACGCAGCACCCGCGAATAAAAAAAAGAGTCACCTAAAGTAAGATGACCCTTTGTTTAATATTCTTTATACTTTGATTAATCCTCCCCAAGAAACGGATAACGGTAATCCGTAGGCGGAACAAAGTTTTCTTTAATCGTTCGTGGTGAAACCCAACGTAATAAATTCAGGATTGATCCTGCTTTATCATTCGTCCCTGAACCTCTTGCACCTCCGAATGGTTGTTGACCAACAACTGCACCCGTCGGCTTGTCATTGATATAGAAATTACCTGCTGAGTGTCGAAGTTTATTCGTTGCCAGATCAACCGCAGCGCGATCTTTAGCGAAGATAGCTCCAGTCAATGCATAAGGCGATGTGTTATCAACTACTTCAAGGATCTCTTCGAATTTACGCGCATCATAAGGATGAACGGTCAATACAGGTCCAAAAATCTCTTCACACATCGTCGTGTATTTTGGATCACTAGTTTCGATCACCGTAGGCTCAATGAAATACCCTTTAGATTTATCATAGCCACCTCCTGCAACAATCTCCGCTTTCTTTGATTTTCGGACATTAGCGATATAACCTGAAATTTTATCAAAGGCACGTTTATCAATAACGGCATTGACGAAATTGGTAAAATCTTCCGGAGATCCCATTTTGATAGATTCCAGGTCAGCGATCATGTACTTCTTCACTTCTCTCCAAAGTCCCTTAGGAATATATGCCCGAGAGGCAGCCGAACATTTTTGTCCCTGGTATTCAAAAGCACCGCGAACCAAAGCTGTTGCTACTTCCTTGGCATCTGCCGAAGAGTGTGCAACTACAAAATCCTTTCCTCCGGTCTCCCCTACGATACGCGGGTAAGATCGATATTTGCTAATATTATTACCGATGGTTTGCCAAAGGTTTTGGAATACTTTTGTACTTCCGGTAAAGTGCAATCCTGCAAAATCTTTGTGGCTAAAGATGATATCTCCGGCAACTGGCCCATCTGTATAAATTAAATTAATCACACCTGCAGGCAATCCTGCCGCTTCAAAGATTTCCATGATCACTTCCGCAGAATAAATCTGCGTTTCTGCTGGCTTCCATACACAGACATTTCCGAGCATCGCCGGTGCTGCACAAAGATTACCTGCGATCGATGTAAAGTTAAAAGGTGTGATCGCAAAGACAAATCCCTCTAAAGGACGGTGCTCCATTCTATTCCAAATACCTGGTGCACTCTCAGGTTGCTCCGCATAGAGTTGCGTCATATACTGCGCATTGAATCGAAAGAAGTCACACATTTCGGCAACACAATCGATCTCCGCCTGAAAAACATTCTTCGACTGACCAAGCATGGTCGCTGCATTCATTTTTGCACGGAAAGGTCCGGCAAGGAGATCAGCCGCTTTTAAGAATATCGCAGCACGCTCCTGCCATGGCATTGCTTCCCATGCTGGTTTTGCTTTAAGTGCAGCATTAATCGCATCCTTAACGTGCGTAGAATTTCCTTTTGAATATTTAGCAATAACTTTTTTATGATCGTGAGGCGGAGTAATCTTAATCTTGTCTTTTGTTGTTACTTTTTTACCACCGATGTGCATTGGAATATCCAATACTTGTCCTTTCATCTCTGCATAAGCTGCCTGAACAGCAGCACGCTCTGGTGATCCCGGAGCATAACTCAACACGGGTTCGTTCGTAGCAATTGGTACTTCAAAAAATGCATTAGCCATATCTTAATTTGGTTTTGATGTAAGATTTGGACCCTAAGTCCGCATCTACAATATGTGTGCAATAATTTCGGGTGCAAATGTACGGTTTCGACTGGAGATATTGAAATTTTAAAACCCAGCAATAAAGAAGCTTTTATCGCTTTAAAGTCTTGAGATAATCATTTAGGAATTTTTTATCCAAACTTGGCCCATCCCGATATTCTCTCCTGACCTCGGCGAGCTTTACCTTTAAAGAGATTATAGTATCCTGATAAGCATCATCATAATAAAGATTATGCATTTCATTGGGGTCGTTTTGGAGGTCGTACAGCTCCCATTCATCAACATCATAGTAAAAATGAATGAGCTTAAATCGTTCGGTAGCAATTCCGTAATGTCGTTTTACGGTATGTTCTGCCGGGTACTCATAGTAATGATAGTAAGCCGCATCTCTATCCCATTTCTCGGGGTTTCCATTGAGCAAAGGCAACATTGATTGCCCTTGTATATCTTCAGGAATATCAATCCCTGCTGCAGCCAGTAAGGTCGGTGCTATGTCCAGGTTTTGAACAAGGGCTTTGCTTTTCAACCCAGCTTTAACTTCCTTTGGCCAACGAAACATCAGAGGGGTCTTAAAGCTTTCCTGATACATAAATCTTTTGTCGAACCAACCATGTTCTCCAAGATAAAAGCCCTGGTCAGACATATAAATAACGATTGTATTTTCAGCAAGTCCATGCGCTTCCAGGTAATCCAATACCCGTCCGACATTATCATCAACGGATTCAATACAGCCCAGATAATCTTGTAAATAGCGTTGATGCTTCCAACGCATTTTGGCTTGATCATCCATTTCGGGCCACTGCTGAACAAAGTCATTAGTTATAGAATCTACAATAGCCTGATATCCTTTTCTCTGCTCCTCAGTTGTTCGGTAGAACTCATTATTCTTGAAGAAATTTTCGTCTCTAGGATCAGGAATTACACCAAGTGACTTGACCGCTTCAGGCATGACCTTACAATCATAACTTAAGAGCATATGGTCTAAAATATTCATCTCCGCTGTCTTAGCTGCTGTACCTCTTTCACTATAATCATCAAAGAGGTTTGCGGGTTCAGGAAATTGCAGTTTGGAGTATTTTTCGAATTTATCTATTCTGGGCCACCAGGAACGATGTGGCGCTTTGTGCATGTACATCATCAAAAATGGCTGATCCGGGTTTCTTTTCTCAGCTAACCAATCCAGCGTTAGGTCCGTGATTACATCGGTGACATAACCTTCTATTTGTTTGCGTTCCCCTTTTTTATTAATAAAGTCTGGATTAATATAATGCCCTTGACCAGGCAGAATCATAAAATCGTCTACCCCCTTTGGTGAGTTACCAAAATGTAACTTCCCAAACATAGCAGTCTGATAGCCAGCTTCCTGAAATAACATCGGGAAAGTCACCTGCGAAGTATCGAAAGGCGTTAGGTTATCAATTTTGCCATGCATATGCGAATGCTTACCCGTCAGAATAGTCGCACGGGAAGGTGCACAGATAGAATTGCTTACCGAAGCATTTAAAAACAACATTCCCTGCTTCGCAATTCGATCAATGTTCGGGGTTCGAATCAGGGAAGTATCATAAGCACTTATCGCCTGATAGGCATGGTCGTCAGAAAGGATAAAAAGTATATTGGGTGGTCTAACTTTTTGCTCAGCTTCAGGGCTTGCACAAGCAAGGGCAGCAGTCAAAAACAAGAATGCAAAAAGTCGCCACATATTAGATTTCGATTTCGGGTGGTAAAAACGGAGAAGCATCACCTTTTCCTTTGATGATCTCCCGGACAATCGTAGAGCTGATATGAGAATACGCCGGACGGCTGATTAAAAACAGCGTCTCCAGGCCATCGCCGACAATAGAATTTAATTGGGAGATGGTTTTCTCGTAATCAAAATCTGAGGCATTTCGTAAACCGCGAAGCATATACCCGGCATTAATTTCACGGCAGTAGTGGGCCGTCAGGCCCTCGTAAGAATCTACGCGAACGTTAGGCTGATCAGCGAATACTTTTTCTAACCAGGCGATTCGTTGCTCCAGGGGAAATAGATATTTCTTTGAGGAATTAATTCCAACCGCAACAATTATTTCATCAAAAAGAGGTACTGCTCTTTTTACGATATCAACATGTCCTGAAGTGATCGGATCGAAAGATCCCGGGAATACCGCTTTTCTCATGGTCTTATTTTTTTATTCGTCGAAACATACAAAATTACTTTGGTATTAATCTACTTCAACTCAGCGATTTTGATATTCTTAGTATCCCAGTATTCATCTTTTTGAAAAGCGAAGCGACTTGGATTATACTCTCCGACTAAGGTAACATCCGCTTTTTCAGGAACCTCTTTATCCAGGCACCAGTAAGTTGCATTGACCAGTAATCTTCTGGTTCCTTCATTCAACAAATCAGTTGAGGCGCCAATGGTTGTTGAAAAGCACTTCCCTGCTTTACCGCCAGGTAATTCATAGCTCTTGGTCCAGGCGACCGGCATCATCGGATCATTTTGGTTATAAGTTGTGTTATCTTCTCTGGTTAATACTCCCGGCACTTCACTATCTGTTGGTCTCATTCCAAGTCTTGGATCATTTTCATCGAAAGGATTTACCCTCTTGGTGACTTGTCCTAAAACGATTGCTTGAGCATCTCCTGGGAGTGGCAATCGAACGCCATAGACATCCGTCGGGCCCCAAATCTCTCCGTCAGCAATGCCGTTAACGATGGGATGATCTTTTGCCTCAGGATCGATAAATCCTTTGGTGCTTTCATCGCCGTGTTTCCCATGATGCGAGATCCAATGCTCTCCCATCACTAAGCGACCAAAACCATCCTTCCACTCATCTTCTCTTTCGTAGTAATTACCATAATGGATATAATTAGAAGAAAAAGGTACCTTATCAAAATTGAAAGCATGGGTTGCTGTTCGGATACCGATCAATGGTTTTCCACTTTTGAGGAAATCATCAATATGCTTCATTTGTTCATCTGGCAATGCTCGGAATCGAGTAAACAAGATCATCATATCTGCGTTGGTTAATTGTTCTAGGCCTGGAATATTATTGGTGTAATTCGGATCTACAACGCCCGGCACCGCAGGATCCTGTGCAAAAAGAACGGTACAGTTAAAGCCATGTCTTTCAGAAAGAATCTTGGCCATTTGAGGTAAAGCTTCTTCCGAGCGGTATTCCTCATCCCCAGAGACTAACACGATCTTGGGCATATCACTTTTGCCTTCCCAGGTCAACCATTGTTTGACCTCCGATGAATTTTCCTTTTCAGGCTCTTGTGCTTTTTTATTTTGTTCGCCGGGTTGACATCCCAGAAATATTAAGATCGTTAGCATTGATACCGCGTACTTCATATTCATAGTTGATTTTAGGTTTTATTTTTTGAGCAAAAGGCTTTTAATATTTCCTGAACAATCCTTAAAGTAAGGTTCTAATTTCCTGGTCAATAAATTGTCCATCCTCAAGCGTAACCCCATCCGGGTCAGTGATACACTCATCACATTCGTCTTCCATGACGATCCAACCTTCATAATCCGTATCTACCAAAAACTGAGTAATAGATTTGAAATCAATAATCCCTTTCCCTGTTGGTGCCCATTGACCATCCGCGAACATATCCTTGAAATGCACCAGATTCACCAGGCTCCTAAACTCCTTTATAATAGAAAGTGGATCCATCCCGCCTTTTGCAATATGTCCTACATCGGGGGTATAACCAATCCAATTCGGGTTTAAACCATTGAGTAATATTTGATAATCTTCATAAGTACGAAAGACAGAACCGCCAGGTGAGTTAGGGTGATACGAACAGGTAATCCCCTGATCCGATGCTCTTTCTGCCAGGGCATTGACACAGCTGATCAGGTTACTTTGGCGTTCCTGTAAATCACTTCTGTCTTTACCGGGCATCTGTACCGGAAGGTAAATGGTATCGGGAAAGTGTTGTAAGAAGGCGATCCATTGATCCGCATTTGCTTTTTCCTCAGCCGTCTCTTGTGAATGGCGCCAGTCTTCGACATGGCATAAAACGGCCAGCTCCAATTGATGTTTATCCAGCGTTTCTTTCATCCTACTCGGGTCAGATAAATCTCCGAAAAAACTGGTTTCCGGTTCTATACCAACAAAGCCCGCTTGCTTAGCGATTTTCATGATATGATCCAGGTTTCCTTTGTAGGATTCTTGGGCCATTTCCCAGCTATAAGTTTCTACGGCTACTTTTATTTTGGTCATGATCAGCGCTAGATATAAAAGGTTTTTACCAGAAGTTAGAAAAGCATTCGAGCGGGATTAAACAATCGTATTGCGAGTCTTCTTTTACCGTATAAACTTATCGTTTTTTTTTAATTTATTCCTCATGATGAAGCTATACAAATTTGCATAGTAGGGTCTATAAACAAAAAAGCCTCAACATAGCGGCTAAAACCGTAATGTCAAGGCATTTTAGAAAGAGAGCAGAGGTTAATACTACTTGCCAGTAATTACTGTACAAGTATTTTTTTAGCAATAAGCTTGTTATTTATTTGGAGTTGGACAGTATATAATCCTTTCGGAAGTCCTTCAACATTGATCGTTTCTTGATTTTGGCCTCCAGCTAATTGACCTAAATCATAACTTGATTGTAATTGCCCTAAAGTATTATAAACAAATACTTTCACCTTAGCACTTTCATTTAAATTAAAGTCTAAAACAAAATAATCTGTTGCTGGATTAGGGTAAACAGAGAAGTCCTTATTCAATTCTATTTCTGAGGCAACAGAAGTTGAAATTCCTGTAGCATAAGAGTATAATCCAAAGCTTTGACTCCCCCACCATAAGGTACCTTGGTCATCCATTTCAATGGTTGCTTTATGACTTGAACTCACATTTGCCACTTCTTCGATAATTAGATCCTCCCACTCTCCATTGAAAAATGTAACCACACCGGTTTGATGAGCGAAATACATTTTACCGGAAGCATCACTCGTCATGGAAAATATATCCGTATTTTCTAACTGAGCAGCATTATCTAAAATTGGATTTGAAAATGTTGTCCCGTCAAATTTTATGACACCTTTAATATCATCAACGACCCACATATTCCCTTCGTTATCAAAATGAATGTCAAAGCCCGGTCGACCAAATTCAGGGTGATCATCTCCTGAGTAGGTAGTCCAGGTACCGTCAGTAGAAAGCTTTTGTATAGCACTTGCACCATCCCAATCAAAAGAGGCAATCCATAGGTTATCATTAGCATCTACTGCAATGCCAGAGATAATGAGTGATGAAATTCCAGAGTTATCAGATGTATATTCACTAATCTCACCATCTTCAATAATATGAACTCTACTATTCGTTTGAACATAGATTTTACCCTGGCTATCTCTGACAAAACTTCGGCATGGCTCCAACATTTCCCAGGTCCACTCGGTACCATCAAAATGATAAAGGCCGTAGAAAGATCCTAACCAAATATTATCATCTGCCAGGTAGAGTATATCATTAATCTGATCGGCAGCCAATTGAAAATCAGGCAAAGGAAGGGTAAGCCACTCCCCTGTTGGTGTCAACACAGGAATAACATCTTCAGATCCATTTAAGAAATATAGGTTACCCTCGTCGCTTTTATGAATGTTTCTAATAGAGTTGCTTTCTAAGGTATACTCACTAATGGTTCCAAACCGAAGTTCTTCATCATCTTTTACCGAAAAGTAGACTCTGTCATTGAGCCATTCATTACCTTCTGAATCTATATAATAAAAAGGTGTTCTGTTCTCAAAGGCCAACGTTTGTTCATTCTCTATTGGTACCCAGTTATTATTTTCAAATTGGAAAATACTATTTTGGAGAGTATTTAAATACACATTGCCATTCTGATCTTCTCTAAATCCCATAGCCTCAAAACCATTCACCCCAGGATAATCGAATAGTTGCCACTCCTGGCCATCATATCGTCCAATGCGTTCCAAATCTCCTGAATAAAACAAGTCGCCTGTACTACTAAAAAACAACTCGGCATCTAGATAAGAAAGCATCTGTGTATCTTCCGAAATATTCGACCATTCGCCATTCGCAAACTTATGAATGAAAGAGGAACCAAGGAATACTTCCCCCTCATCATTAATTGCAATATCCCAGGCCTCAAAGAAATCTGCTCCTATTTCTTCCTGATCATAAGTTGACCAGTTCTGTCCAGACTTATGAAAAACACCATCATTTGAACCAAACCAAAAATCACCATTTGGAGCAATCTCAAAATCATAAAGATTAGTATTGTCCGGGTCATAATCTGCACTAAGCGGAGTCTCCGCATCCTCAAAATCAGAACCATCAAATCTCATCATTATGATATCATACGTACCAATCCAAACATCTCCATTAGGTGCCATAGCAATTCTTTGGATATGATCATTCGCGAGATTAGAGTTTGACTTATTAAATATTGTCTTTTCGAGCGTAAGCTTATTCACTACCACTAAGCCTGCATCAGTAGCCATTAGCATTTCGTCATCGGTTTCTACCAAATCATTAATTTGTTGCTCGCTCTTATAAGAAACCCATTCTTGTCCGGTTATTGAAACTTGGATTAAAAGGGATAAAGTAAAAAAGAAAAATACTTTCATTAAATACATGTAGGTCTAATTTTCAATTATTATAAAGCTTGATATTGTTCATGCCAGACTTTCATCTTAAACATACTCAAATCTACAGCCATATATCTTGCTTAACAAGTAACAAATTAAGCATAAATAAGCCTTCTACTGGATCAAATAAATCATTTTATGAACATTTAGCATTATTATTGTACCCATAAATAAGGTTTCAATACATTATAAACATGAAGATTCCATCCTCTTTTTTATACGATTTAGTGCATAAGCTTACAAAATCGGAAAAACGATACCTCAAAATTCAAGCTGGAGCGGGTAACAAAGACTATATCCAGCTCATGGATGCGTTATTAAAACAAAAGAAATTTGACGAAAATCAACTCCTAAAAGACAATGATGGGAGTAAATTCACCAAGCACCTTCCAGTGAATAAAAGGTACTTGTATGACCTGATTCTAAAGTCATTGGCCAACTTTGGGGAGAAAAAGTTAGAAAACAAGGTTTATGATAAAATCACTGCAGCCAATATTTTAATAGAGAGAGGCTTATTCACGGCTGCTGCTAACGAACTAAAAAAAGGGCAAAAAGTCGCAAGGGAATACGAGCTATTTAACTTACAGATCAGCTTATTAAGTATTGAGAAAAAACTACTGTCTACTCAACAACAAAAGAATCGGGAAGAGCAAGCCATTGATCAGATCTACAATCTAGAGATGGATTGCCTAAAGCAATTACAAAACACCAATGAATACTGGTACCTGGCTCAGCAAATCACCCAGTTTCAAATGAAGTTTCAAAAGGCACAAACTGCTGAGCAAGAAGCCTTCCTCAATAGACTAACTCAATCTCCCAAGTTTCAAAATGAATCTTTAGCCTCCAACTTCAAGAGCAAGTTATATCTCCATCAGGCAACCGCTACTTATCATTTCATCCAGGGTAATATTGAAGAAGCTTACAAAACAAACAAACGCTTTCTGGATTTCTTAGAATCAAATCCCCGCTTTTTAAGGATCTATGCTGAACGATATCTTGCCACGCTGAACAACATGCTAATCGATAGTTTAATTATTGGCAAATACGATAATCTTACAGAAGGTATCAGACGCCTGGAAATGACTTTGGAACGCCCACAATTCAAATCCATTAAAAATATCGAATCAAGGGTATTCAGACAAAGGTATCTCCTATTGATCAATTGGAGTCTAAGTCAAAAAGAATTCGAGAAGGTTCTGGAATGGATTCCTGACATTGAAGATGGCCTGCAAAGATTTGGTAAAAAAATCGAAAAGCATCATCGCATTACCTTCTACTATCTTGTTGCTTATGTTCTCTTTCAGAATGGTCAATATGATGCAGCATTCCAATGGAACAATTTAATCCTAAACACCCAAAAACAAGATGTAGTCAAGGAGATTTTTTACTTTTCCAGAGTATTGAACTTATTGATCCAGTATGAACTAAAAAACTATACCTTGCTGGAGTCCTTACTTTCTTCCACTCCAAAATACCTCAAATCCAGAAGGTCGATCTATGCTACAGAAAAAGCATTATTCCGTTTGTTAGGTAAATTACTGAATGCCGTAAATCATGCCGAACAAGAAACGCTCTTACAAGGATTCCATACAGAAGTCAATGAGCTTGCCAAGCAGCCAAGTGAACAAAGGGTTTTTAATTATCTCGATTTAAGGATTTGGATTTCAAAAAAATAGATGGTGGCTAATTATTTAGAAAAAAGTCTGTGGTGACTTGATTAAATCGTTCTAAATCTTCCCAATGGTGTACATGTCCACCCTCTGGAAAATTTACATAAACAGACCCTTCAATATTTTCGTGTAAAATCCTGGAGAAAGCCGGAGGCGTAAAAATATCCATGTCCCCAACCGTGATTAAAGTAGGTACTTTAATTTCAGAAAGCCGCTCGACAACGTCATGATGGATGCAAGCATCCAATTGCCCATCGAAGCCATATTTTGATTGTGGATTAGGATTATTGGCGGCTCCATCTTGTCCTTCTTTTAAATCTTTCATCCCGGTTTCATAATACGGCGGCGCAAATATCCAGAGTTGTAATAGTTCCATAAAATCCTCTGGCTTGCTCGTTACTCTGAGCTTCTTCAGGTTTTCGTAAACCGTTTTCGCATAATTATTAAATCGTGGCCAGGTACTGATTAAGGCAATGGAATGAACCCGCTCCGGATGGTTAAGAACCAGAGACTGAGTAATTGCTCCCCCCATTGAAATGCCTGCTACTCTGGCTTTAGTTACTCCAGCATGATCCATTACAGCAACTACATCCTCTGCCATAATTGCAGTCGTATAAGGGCCCTCCGGTTGGTCGGATTTACCCACTCCGCGATTATCTAGAATGATGCACTTGAAATGCTTTTCATACTCTGCAACATGTAATTCCCAGACATTTCCATCAGCACCAAAGCCCATTATCAATACTAAAGGATTTCCTGTACCTCTAATTTGATATTGAATATTTACGCCATTAGAATTTGCGGTATAGTATGTCATATTCAAAAGTAAGTTTAACTAAGAAATCTGATTGATAACATCTTCAACAAAAGGGATTGCTTTCTTAGCATCAAGCTCTGTCGTCGGGCAAAAGCAAAAATCAAAACACCACCAGTCCAGCGGTTCCACTTCTTCTTTTATCGCTGAGATTAGCGGCACAAAATCTATATTACCTTCTCCAAAAGGAGCATGCGTACTGGTCTCATTATCATGAAGGGTGCCATCGCTATCAATCAAATGAAAGTGACCGATGTGTTTTCTTAATTTCTTAGCGAACTCGACTACGCCTCCTTCTAACACCTCTTGTTCTCCATTTTGACGAGCACCAACTACTGCGCACATATAAGCATGACTGGTATCAAAAAGTACTTTAAAGTTATCGTGATCCACTGCTTCCACAATGGCGAGTACTTCACTTGGTTTATTCAACCAAAAGCCTGGTTCAAACTCCCATACTAACTTCACTCCCCGACTGGCACAAAGCTCTGCTACTACATGCCAGGTATTCGCTAAACGATTAAAACGAACCGCATATTCCAATTGCTCCAAATCATCCGGCGGGCTGATTGTATCTACCCGTAGTGTGTCAATCTCCATGCTATTACAAAAAGCCAAAGATTTTTGAATCTCCGCTAAATGCGCTTGCATTGAAACTTCCGCTGCCGGAACGGATCTAAAATCAGGTGCATAGCCTGAGATACCCAAACCATATCCTTCTATTTGTTTTCTGAGTTCCTTACATTTTTCAGGCGTATCGTATACATCCGGATGTGGGTGTGGATGAAAGCCATTGATTTCAATCCCGTCGTAGCCAGCATCCGCCGCATACTTCAAAAAATCTTCAAAAGACCAGGGATTACTTTCGAAAGGGCCAAATGAAAAAGCCCAGCTACCTATAGAAAATTTGGGGCGCTTCATATCTCATTCCATTTTGATTGAATAAATTGAAATCCTTCTTTACAAATTTCTTCCACAGTAGAGAATTCTCTCCAAACATTGATAGCATTAGCAAACTCCGGTTTCGCCCGATTAAAGGCTTCGATCGTCAACCAGCCATCATAACCAACTACCTTTAGTGTACGGAAAACATCATCCCAATTGATCTGTCCCTTACCTGGCGTTCCCCGATCATTCTCGCTAATGTGAACATGTTTCAGATATGGAGCAATACATTCAATGGCTTCCTTTTGACTCTTCTCTTCGATATTTGCATGATGACTATCGAAGATTGCACCCACATTAGGATGATCTACTTCTTTCAATAAGTCTCTTAAATCAGCCATAGTATTTACCAGATAACATTCGAAGCGATTTAGTGCTTCAGGTGTTAGCGTGATGTTAGCAGAAGCCGCATAAGCTCCCGCTTTTTGCAGCATTTCAA
Organism: Saprospiraceae bacterium; assembly: GCA_020631105.1. Classification (GTDB taxonomy): domain Bacteria; phylum Bacteroidota; class Bacteroidia; order Chitinophagales; family Saprospiraceae; genus JAHDHW01. Next base: position 12,333 of record JAHDHW010000061.1, read on the forward strand.
TACTCCGTTTCTTTTCATCATTGGTCGCTGGCACTCCTGAAAAGTAAGCAAAGGCAGAATGGAAGGGGCCGCAAATGACTTCTGCTCCCAGCGCTTGTGCATTATCAATCGCCCACTTAATTCGGTCAAGGCCAGCTTGTCGAATAGAAGGATCGGGGCTGGCGATATTGGTATCTTCCAAAAGTGAAGTGACACAAGTTGCTCCTAGGTTCATTGATTTAAGATGGTTCCCTAAGGCAGTATAATGCGCAGTATCTCCATCACCCAAGGGTATTTCTATACCTTGAAATCCGATTTCTTTTAAGGATTCAATAATGGGAAAATGTGCTTCGGTGACATGATCTGTCCAAAGCAACATGTTCATACCTATTTTCATAAAGTAATATTTGGTCCGTTTATGCAGGATACGTTTCTAAGATGTAACTCTTAGAATAAAAATTTACACGGTTACCAAATTAAAGAAAGAAATCGAGATAGCAAATTGCTATTCCATTAGAAAAGTGAAATGCCAGTTTCAGGTAGATTTACTTGGTGAGATCAACCTGGAAGGAATCGAGAAACTTATCAATCGCCGCGTTGAGACTTTTATTCCGCAGTGTAATTGCCTGAACGGCGTAGTATCTGTTCTCAATCACAAAGGCTTTTGTCTTAATGGCCGCCGTGTTGTCTCCATAATTGACGCGCCATAATTTACCAGGATATCCTTTGTAATCAATCTCAGTGGAATAAAACAAATCTCCGTTCACTGAAAACACAGAAGACTCTACGGTTGCTTCAAAGAAATCAGCCAGTAAGTCGGTTGAATCAGAATGAACGGTCCCTTCCGGGTAATCACAATAACTCACCATATAAAGAAAATTATCAGCGTTTTCCTCTTCTGGCTTGTAGAAATACATATGATAAGTCAGGGTACCAATCTCTGTCTCTACTTCATTTTTTTTCGCTGACATCACCCCCGGAACCAGAATGCTAAACCGCCCTTTGTCTGACTCAAATAACTTCCAGTCGGAAAATTGGCCGATGATCAGCAGAAAAATTATTGTAGATGAAAAAAACTTCATTTCTTTTGGATATAATTTGTGTATCTATTGTTGAGAATGATGTACCTTAAAGTGTAACATCGGATCAATACCTAAAGAAGCTAAAATTACGGATTGAGTTGTATCGATACACTATTTTAGGATAGCTTTAACAAAGCTTTAGAGTTTTTGTCATGACTAGAGACATAATCAACATTAATGATTTTATAATTCTGGTAGAAGAATCGAACACTGAAGAGCCATTCGTTGATATCTGCCAATTTGATGAAGCACTCATCGCTGTAGCTTTTTATGGCTCCGGGAATGTTAATCTAAAAGTTGAATTTGGAGATCAGGCAGCAGAATACGACCACACCCGAAATCTTGCGCTTTCCTTTTACGCTAATGAACATGTTCGTTTTGTCCATACAATTCACTCAGAGAGGCCATTAAAATGTATTGTCATCGCCACTTCCATTCGAAATCTGGAACGATTGCCTAATGCGGAAGGTGAATTATTCGCTGAACTCTTACATAAACTAGTTCATCCAAGTGATCATTATGAGCAAGGTCCACAGTTTCTGATGACACCGGAGATGTTACATATAATTGAGCAGGTCTTTGAGAATAGATACGAAGGAAAAACAAAGATGATGTTTTTCAGAAGTCAGATGACGGCTCTACTCTCCCACTTTTTTGGTCAATTGGCTGATTTAAAAGAACACTCTATCAATGAAAAAGAAAGAGAAAAGCTTTTTGCAGCGCGTGATATCTTAAATCAAAATCTGGAATCTCCTCCTTCTCTGTCAGAGCTATCCCGGCTTATTGGACTAAATAGTTTTAAGCTTAAGAAAAACTTCAAAGCCCTCTTTGGAGTTCCCGTCTTTAAATATCTTCAAAACGAACGTTTGACTAAAGCGCACCAATTACTTGCCAAAGCCGAATTAAGCGTCCAGGAAGTGGCCTGGGATGTAGGCTATGATAGCTTAAGTTCTTTTTCGAATGCTTTTAATAAGAAGTTTGGTTATCGTCCGAGTGAATTAAGGAACTAATTTTTAAAATCTTACTCTAGACGACAGTTCTATCCATTTTCTTTTATTAATATCACATCATTCTTTCAATATTTGTGAGACTATAAGGTATTGGGAATTATTCATCCCTGGTATGTTAATAGATCTCTCAATCCTAACTAACCCTTAAATCAAAACTATGAGTTTCTTTTCAAAACTTTTCGGAAGTAAAAAATCCAACAATAGCGTCGATGAAGCCAGTCTGATAGAAGCTGGCGCATGTCCTAATTGCTGGGGCCGGATGGAATACGACAACAAATTTATTGACTACGTAGAAGACCAAACAAAGTCAAATATTAACCATGATAAATCCCATCGAAAAGCTTTTGTCCAGCAGTTCGTTGAAACGCATGTAACCGGCATAAAACTCAAACGAGAAGGAGACTATCTTTCCTGTCCAAAGTGTAAAGGCAAATACAAACACATCTCTTCAAAAACGAATTAAGACAAGATGAAAGAATATGATCTAATTGTCATCGGAGCAGGCTCTGGTGGCTTGGTTGCAGCTACCTCAGGTCACCGTAAAGGCCTTAAAACTGCATTAATCGAACAAAACAAAATTGGTGGCGAGTGTACACACTACGGCTGTGTTCCAAGTAAAGCACTCATTAATGCTGCAAAAGCTTTTCATAGTTTAGGCAAAATGCAAGCCTTAGGTATCAGTGTTGACGCACCAACCGTTGATTTTGGTAAAATAATGGAAAAGGTGGACGAAATAGTCCAGGGAATTTATAAACATGAAACCCCTGATATTTTTCAGGACATGGGCATTGACACTTATGTTCATAATAGCGGTGCTAAGTTTATCGACAGCCATACCATTAGTATAGGAGAAGAGACTCTAAGTGCTAAGAATTTTGTTATTTGTACCGGCTCATCACCGAGAATTCCAGCAATCGATGGTATAGAAAAGGTAAACATTTTACACAATGAAAATTTCTGGGAGCTCCGAACAAAACCAGGAAAGGTAGTTTTCATCGGCGGTGGGGTCATCTCGGTTGAACTAGGTCAGTCTTTGGCAAGATTAGGCTGCTCAGTATGTATCATCGAGCGCAACCCAAGAATACTTAAGGTCACAGACCCTGAAATTGGTAATTATCTAACCGAAGTAATTCAGAAAGAAGGCGTGCAACTCATTTATAATGCTAATGTAAAATCTTTCTCCGGCAATAATACCTTAGACTATGAAGTAGATGGCCTAACTGAATCTATTTCTGCAGATTATTTCTTCTTGGCCACCGGGCGTTTAGCAAATGTAAATGGACTAGACTTAGAAAAGGCAGGTGTGAAATATTCAGACCGTGGCATTCAAACCAATGATTTTTTACAGAGTTCCACGCCTCACATTTATGCCTGTGGAGATGTTACAACACCTTTTAAATTTACGCATACTGCTTCTCATCAAGCGAACATTTGTATTGATAATATCCTTCAGGAGAATTCTAAAACTAATGATTTAAGTGTATTGCCCTGGGCCATTTTTACAGAACCAGAAATTGGTCACGTTGGCCTGACCGAGCAGGAGGCCATTGAAAAATATGGCGCGGATAATATTCAGGTTTTTAAAGTGGATGCAAGTATAGACCGGTTTATAACTGATCGAAAAACCGGTGGTATGATCAAGGTGATTTTTGATAATAATGACCTGGTACTTGGCGCTGAAGCTATTGGAGCGCATGCGGGAGAATGGATTCAACTTTTGACTTTGGTCATTAAAAATAAAATCCCCGCCGACCAAATGGCCGATACGATCTTTGCTTATCCAAGTTATTCAGAAATTGTAAAAAAAGTATTCAGTAGGTACTTAAGGAGTAAATAGTAATGTCTCAATTAGCTAAAATCTCTGCAATTATTGTTGCCTATAATGAAGCCTTGCTCATTGAGCAAATTATTGCGGAATTGCATCAACAGGAATTTGCAGGTGAAACAGAAATCATTCTGGCTGACGGAGGCAGTACGGACTCCACGACTGCACTAGCAGCCACTAGAAACATTCAGGCGATAACTACATCTAAGAAAGGCAAGGCTGCTCAGATGAATGCCGGAGCTAAAGTAGCCTCCGGTGACATTCTCTTTTTTGTACATGCAGATATGAAGTTTCCTAAAAACACATTCACCGCAATTGCCGAAGCGATAAATAATGGATTTTGCGGCGGTGGATTCAGTAATGAATTTGACACCGATAATGAAAAGATAAAACGATTGGGAGACTGGATGAATTTTAGAATCTTTGACAAAAGAGAACAGTCTGACAAAGGTATATTCTACGGAGACAATGGCATTTTCGTACTAAAAGATGTTTTTAATAATCTAAAGGGATTTAAAGAAATTCCGATAATGGAAGATTATGACTTTTCGCTTAGACTTAGCCAGCATTATCGGACTTTTAAAATTAAACATCCGAAAATTTTAGTCTCTGCACGCCGACATATAAAAGCTGGTTTCTTTAAAACCAGGTTGCAATGGGTGCTCATTCGAAAACTATTCAAATGGGGGGTGTCTCCCTTTACGCTGGCTAAATGGTATAAAGATGTTAGGTGAAGATTTTGAAAACACTAATAAGTATTACTTTCTTCTAAGTTTAGCGAAGCGTAACTTAGAAGTGCTGGATTCGAAAAGTTTTTAACTTTTCTTACATACAAATATTCCATTTGCTAACTCACTATTCGAATCCTAAATTTGATAAAATTTAATAATGGAAGAACAAAACATTAAATATGGCATAGAAGGCCAAAAAGCTCCTGAACTCTCTCCGGACATTAAATGGATGGATTCAAATGGACAATCTAGGCCTTCAATTCAATTAGCAGATTACAAAGGAAAATTCAAAATCATTTTTGGTTTTCAATCCTGGTGTCCCGGCTGTCACGACAGCGGATTTCCAGCTTTACAAAAGATGGTGGAGGCCTTAAAAGATAATCAGCAAATCGTTTTTCTTGCCATACAAACCGTATTCGAAGGTTTCCAGGCTAATACCTTAGAAAAAGTAAAAGAAACACAAAAGCGATATAACCTAGCCATTCCTTTTGGTCATGACATTGGCAGCATAGATACGGCCAACTACTCTAGTCTAATGTACCATTATCGAACAGGTGGAACGCCATGGTTTATCTTTATCGATGAAAACGATACCGTCGTATTCAATCATTTCCATTTGGACGCGGAGAAAGCTATAGAATATTTAAAAACGATTTATTAATCATTATGCTTATTACCACCGTTAACATTTCAAAGACACAGGCGCTTGACCTTACACGGTTTAAGGAAATGGATTATTTCGCAGTAGAAAACTACGGCTTGCCTATTGAGTTAATGATGGAAAATGCAGGATTGCAATTGGCAAATTTAATTGCCAATAGTACAGATAGCACAGATGCGGTGATCCAAATTGGCATAGGAAACGGAAACAATGGCGGTGGTGGTTTAGTCGCAGCAAGACGGTTGGCAGCATGGGGATTTAAAGTCCATCTGGACCTAAGCACTAAAATAGACAAGGAACTCCCTTTAAAACAACTCGAGAGAGCTCAAAAGTTTGGCGTTCAAGTTTCAAGCACTGACCATCCCGACATTTGGGTGGATGCTTACCTTGGTTTCTCTCAAAGGCTTCCACTTTCTTCTTTTTTACTCGAGCGAATAGCGCTGATCAACAACAGCTCATGCCTGCGAATCTCGCTGGATATTCCAACCGGATTTTTAGGAGACCTTGCAAAACCTTATTTTCAGGCACATAAAGTTTTAAGCTTAGCTGCTGCGAAAAAAATACTTTACCAACTTCCGCAAGAAAGTGAGATCTACATTGCTGACCTTGGAATACCTGACAAAGTTTATCAGCAATTCGGTATTACAGCGCCTCCATTTCATCAAAGCAATATTTTAAAATTAGAAAACCTAGTCTAATTCAAGCTCATCACAATGGTAAAGCATGTTACAAAATTCTGGTTTCTAAAAGACTTTAACCTGTTTAAAAAAATGGGTAAAAAAAACCTGATGGACATGTGCCATTTACTGGAGATGATCAACGTCAGAAAAGGAGAAACCTTAAGTTTTAATCGTGAAGATAAAAAGCTAGTTTATTTTGTAAAATCCGGAGTCGTCAAGATCATTAACAAAAAGACAAAGCATACCCTTTCTATTTTAAAAATGGGAAACATCTTTGGAGAACTAGCATTATTTGAAGATCAACAAACCACAAGCGATGAAGAGCAGGCGATTGTTCTGGAAGATGGCGTGGTCTGTTTGATTGAAACAGCGCAAATGAAAATGATGCTCGAAAAATATAGCTCGCTTAAGAATCAACTCTTAAAAATACAAGGTCTTAAAATCAGAAGATTACAAAGAAGTCTTGAAGATTTATTATACAAAGACAGCACAACCAGAATACAGGAATTCATTCTTAATTACATTCATGAATTTGGAAAAGAGAAAAACGGGGTGTTGATCGCAAAAAATCTTCTATCACATCAAGATATTGCTAACCTCACCAATACTTCCAGGCAAACGGTCAGTAATGTACTGAGCAAATTAAGAAAACAGGAAACTATTGATTATAATGCCAAAGAAATAATGATTCCGATTTAATATCAATAAGCAAACCGTCAAATCAATTAATAACAGATGAAAGAAATCAAACTTTGCACACTTAGTGAATTAGAAGAAAAGAAACCGCTTGGAAAACAAGTGAATGGCCTCGACCTCGTCGTCATTAAATACGGATCAGAAGTTTCGGTATTATATGGGAGATGCTTACATCGAGGAGCCTTAATGGCGGATGGATACGTAGATGGCGATAATATAATTTGTGGTGTTCATAATTGGGATTACCGGATTGATACCGGTGTCAGTGAATATAATAATGCGGAAGCACTACATAAATTTTACTCGGCTATCAAGGAGGACACCGTCTACGTAGATGAAGAGGAGATCAATGATTACCTGGATAAACATCCGCAACCTTTTAAACGGGATGAATACCTGGGACAATATGCCGATACTCATCCAGAAAGTACGGAACCTTACACGGGCTACATTAAAGAGCTTGCTAGAAACGGCCTAAAGAACTGGGGTCATCACGGCCCTTCTGCTTCCATGGGCGTTGATCGGAACACGCTTCCGAAATGGGAAAGCATTCAATTCCTTCCTGCTCAATTGGCTGCTCGCCCATTACTGGATGAAGAGTCCGTCAGCACTAAAGTGGTCATCGGTAAAAATGCGAAAAAACCATTAGAGCTGGACATTCCTTTATTCGTTTCGGATATGAGTTTTGGTTCGTTATCGAAAGAAGCAAAAATTGCCTTATCCATGGGTGCTGAAATGTCTGGTACCGGAATATGTAGCGGAGAGGGGGGCATGTTACCGGAGGAGCAAGAAAATAACTCCCGCTATTTTTATGAGTTAGCTTCAGGTAAATTTGGTTTCTCCTGGGATAAAGTAAAAAAGGCGCAGGCATTTCATTTCAAAGGTGGGCAAGGAGCAAAAACAGGAACTGGTGGACACCTGCCAGGCAATAAGGTAACAGAGGAGATTGCGAAAGTCCGAGGATTAAAAGTTGGAGAAACAGCTATTTCGCCAGCAGCTTTCCCGGATTTATTTACCGCCGAAGATTTTTCTAATTTTGCTAAGGAGGTACGTGAAAAGACAGGCGGAATACCTATAGGTTTCAAAATAGCTGCCAGTCATATTGAGGCAGATATTGACTTTGCGCTAAAGGTAGGTGTAGACTATATCATCCTTGACGGACGAGGTGGAGGAACCGGATCAGCGCCGACCATCCTCCGTAATAACATCAATGTACCAACCATTCCTGCACTTGCCAGAGCCAGAAAACATTTGGACAAAATAGGTGCCAGAGATATCACACTGGTAATTACCGGTGGCTTAAGGGTTGCAGAAGATTTTGCAAAAGCAATGATGCTGGGAGCAGATGCCGTAGCTGTTTCTAACTCCGCATTGCAAGCGATTGGTTGTCTTGGTATGCGCGCTTGTAACTCTAATAATTGCCCGGTTGGTATTGCAACACAAAAGAATCATTTACGACAACGCTTAATCATAGAAGCTTCTGCCAAGCAGTTGAACAACTTCTTTGAAGCCACCAATGAATTAATCAAAGTAGTTGCCAGGTCATGTGGACATGATGATATTTCGAAGTTTAATCAGAATGATCTTTCGACGCTTGATTATGACATGCATAGATTAACCGGAATTAATTACGCTGGTATCGGCATCTAGAAATATAACATGGATCAACTAACATCGGTTTTCAAATTTCTTGCTACCATTATCAATATAATTGGAGTGACGATTTTAATTTTTGGTTTTCTGAAAGAGTTGATCAAATATGTGATTACAGAATTCAAAGAAGGTATCTTAACGACACCATTAGATGCCATTCAAAAAATCCGTTGCCAATTAGGTATTTATATTTTATTGGCTTTGGATTTTTTGATTGCTTCTGATATCATATTGAGTATAGTTGACTTATCGATGCAGGAAATATACAAGCTCTCGCTTACTATAGTTTTAAGAATATCAATGGGGTATTTTTTGGGAAAAGAAATTGATGCATTACATTTGAATAAGTAATAATTTTTATACTGTTCAAATTTATCTTTGATGATATT
>JAHDHW010000061.1:21138-28200 GCA_020631105.1 Saprospiraceae bacterium
AGTTGCAATGAGTGAATTATTTAATTTACAAAACTGGACCAGTATCTGGGGCGGAGTCATTCTGATCGGCCTGCCAATACTATTTGCATTTGCTACTTATATTTATCGAAAAAGAAAACCTTCCGGAATTGGTATAATACCTCCTCAAATCGTTAGATTTTTGCTAGTTCCTTTTCTGGCTTTCCACCTTATTTTACAGAAGATAATAGGTCTCTCCTCTGATGAAATTATCATAAAAATCTCACTGACGATTATTACTATAATTCTTATTTCTTTTTTATTCAATGCCATTAACTACCTCTTCTTTTCAGAAAAAAATATTCTGACAAAAAAAGAAATTATTCCAAGACTTGGAAGAGATGTTCTCCATATCATTTTCATTAGCATTATTTCAGCTTGTGTACTTTCCAATATCTGGGGGCTAGATCTCGGCAATTTATTAACTGCACTCGGTGTGAGTTCATTAGTCATTGGATTGGCTTTACAAGAACCTTTGGGAAATTTATTCAATGGCGTATCTCTCTTAATGGCAAACCCTTTCAAAAAAGGCGATTGGATCAGCATTGGTGATGAGGTGGGAAAAGTTGCGGAAATCAATTGGCGATCCGTAAAAATTCACACTCGATACAATGAGCAAATCATCATTCCAAACAACTTACTTGGCAAAGAAAAAATAAAAAACCTCAGTCGACCAAACAAGACACATGCCGAGCTCTTGAATTTTAGTTTTTCATACGGTGACACTCCTGAAAAAGTCAAGCAGGTATTGCTGGATGTTGTGCTTAAAAATGACAAAGTTTTAAAAAACCCTGCTCCTGTTGCATTGACTCTTTCTTACGATGATTTTGCAATCACCTATGGTCTGAAACTCTATGTAAAAGATTTTCAGGACATCATTCTACTCAATGACGAGATCATGACGGATATTTATTTAGCTGCCGCAGCAAACAATTTAACTATGCCTTACCCAAGGCAAGAACTTGACATAAAAATCACCAAACCAGACACAAATACCTGACTATCAGTATTCTAAACAACACCTACCTCTTCCCCTCCCTCGCTTAATCATCTCCATTTTCTGCTCAATAATACTTTTCGAACAAATCTTACTCCTTTCTGAACAAGTACAAAAGTACTGATCACCCGCATCTTTGTCTCATCAATCATTCAAATCAAAAAATCATGAGACGAATCATTTTTAAGACATTTATTGCTATCCTTCTTTTGCTTTTAGCTCAACTCTGGTCGGCTTACCAATATACAGATCAGCCTACTCCGGCAGAGTACTTTCAACTCCATACTCCAGATCCGGAATCCTTAAAACTTGCTGCTTTTGAAGTACTAAAAACGCATTGTAACACCTGTCATATTACAGATAACCCAAGTAAGGTTTTCACACTGGAGAACATGAATAAATTAGCCAAGAAAATACATCGTCAGGTTTTCTTTTTCCGCCGAATGCCAAAGGGAAAAGAACGAAGAGAAAAGATCACCGCTAAAGAAATGGCAACTTTAAAAAAGTGGGTTGATCTCGCTCGCAAAAAATAATTCAATTAACCTAAAAAACTTAAAACAATGAATACCACAATTTTGATTATCGCCACCGTTTTTACCGGTCTGATGGCTGGCCTATTTTACGCCTGGTCTATTTCAGTGACACCTGGGCTTGCCCAGGTAGACGATATACACTATCTAAAGGCCTTCCAATCAATGAACAGAGCAATTCTAAATCCAGCTTTTTTCGTTCCGTTCATTGGCCTAGTGTTCATCTTGCCGATAGTCTCTTTTCTTTTTTATCGAGAAGGCATCAGTACCTCATTTTGGTACATTCTAAGTGCTACTCTGCTCTATTTATTTGGAGTCATTGCAGTAACCTTTATGGGTAATGTCCCCTTAAATAATTTACTGGAGGCTTTATCTATAGATACCATGTCCATTGATCAAATGGAATCATTCCGGGCAGCATTCGAAAACAAATGGAACCAACTCAATATGATTCGAACGCTAAGTTCACTAATCGCGCTGATCTGCTTAATACTAGCATGTATTAGCCAAAGCAAATAACATTTCATTTAACCCATAAAATTTTATATTATGAAAAATCCAAAAATATTAATCCTGGGCTCTAACGGAAAAACCGGACGTAGAGTCGTTGAGAAACTCCATCAAAAAAATATATCTGTACGCAAAGGTTCCAGAAAAGCAGCAATACCTTTTGACTGGGAGGATGAAAACACCTGGGAGAAAGCACTAGAAGGAATCGAAAAAGTCTACATTACTTTTCAGCCAGATTTAGCGGTCCCAGGGGCCTTACAAAAAATCAAAAAATTTACAGCGCTTGCCACCCAGCTTGAGGTAAAAAAGCTGATCTTACTTTCCGGAAGGGGCGAAAAAGAAGCACAGCTCTGTGAACAGGTTTTAATGAATTCTAGTCTTGAATGGACTATTGTCCGGGCAAGCTGGTTCAATCAAAACTTTAGTGAAAGTTTCTTCTTAGACCCGATTCTCTCCGGAGTAATGGCACTTCCAAAGTCTAACGTTCCGATTCCATTTGTTGACGCTGATGATATCGCTGAAGTGGTGGTTGCAGCACTTCTACATTCAGAACACAGCAATCAGGTTTATGAGTTAACTGGCCCGGAGCAACTTAATTTTCAGCAAATCACCACTCAAATTGCGGAAGCTCGAGGAAAATCCATCCAATTCGTGCCAGTATCCATGGAGGATTATATTGCAGCAATGAGAGGATTAGACCTTCCGGAAGGCTATACCTGGCTAATTGAATATCTATTCAAAGAAGTAGTGGTAGATAGCAATGCTGCAATCAGCAATGATGTCGAAAAGGTTTTGGGACGTGCTCCTATTAGTTTCAAATCCTTTGCGCAGGAGGCTGCCAGCACTGGTGTTTGGGACGCATAATGCTCTAAGTACTCTATTATATAATCCAAGATTAAACTGTCATGTATACATGGCAGTTTTTTTTATTTACTCGTAGGGGTAGCAAGTAATTTTTTAATCATTTTATTGAAGGCCGAAAAATAAATTACAATTCGGATCAGTTTGTATGAAACAAATTGAGTTTTTAGTCATTATTTCAAAACCAATAAGGTACAACAACTCAAACCTTAGCTTTTAAATTAGATCACATGAAACCATTAGCATTTATCCTTTGCTTTGCCTTAATGCCCTTACTCGCAGTAAGCCAGGAAAGTGAAATTGAAAAAATAGAAGAAGCCGTTGACGTCATCAAAGATTTACAAGACTTGCCGATTGACGGAGAAGAAGATATCCCTGCTGAGTTGATGGAAGAGGCAGAAGCTATAGTAATTGTTCCAAAACTTCGGAAAGGAGGCTTAGTCGTTGGAGGAAAGTTCGGAAAAGGCTTTGCGATGTTTAAAGACGAAAATGGTAATTGGAGTGACCCGACCTTTATAAAATTAGCCGGAGGTAGTATTGGATTTCAGGTTGGTTATACTTCATCTGATATTCTTTTGGTTTTCCGAAATGCAAATACCCTTAAGAAGTTAACCACTGGCAAGGGTAAATTTACCCTGGGTGGCGACGCTGCGGTAGCAGCGGGTCCCAAAGGACGTACAGCATCAGCGAATACAGATTTAGATTTTGAGGCTGAGATTTTATCGTACTCGCGGAGCCGTGGTATCTTTGCTGGGGTTAGCCTGGATGGTTCGGAGTTAAAATTAGATAGCAAAGCGAACCGAAATTTTTATGGTGACGCCCAGGTAGGGAAAGACATTGTCAGAAGTAAAGAGAGTGGTATCAAAAGCATAAGCGCGCTCGACAAACTGAAATCATTGCTCAATCGTTTCTAGAGAAAAAGCCCAATATCAAGTTATGATATTGGGCTTTTTCATTTTATCAAAAAGGAGATTATCCTCTTTTTTTCTTCTTAACTCTCGTGGTTGTTTTCTTTCCTCTGACCGTTCCGTTTTTCGTTCTTTTAGCGCCTCTCGTGGTTGACTTTCTTGCTTTTACATTTCCATTTTTTCCACGAACAGTTTTGGTAGTTTTCGTTTTCGCTCCAACTACTTTACCATTTCGTGTTTTCACAACAGTCGTTCTCTTTCTAACCGTAACAGAAGAAGTTCTGCGCGGGGTATATACTTTATGAGCCCGTACTACTCTATGTGTACTTACTACTCTGTAGTGAGGCTTAACATATCGATTTTGCACATGGAAACTATACGGATGAGGTCTCCATGGGCGCCAGGTACGTGGGTAGGCTCTCCAGCCCCAAGGCGATACATAAGGTCGGTAGCGAGGTGCATAAACGAACCGAACACTTGGCCACATCCAAACATTTACGACGACTCTGTAATGCGCAAATTGAGCATTAGGTCCTTTCCCTGTGGGGTCGGCTTTTACATCAAATGGCTCTACAATTTTCATTTCACCATAGATGTCTTCATCTCCAATGATCTGCAAAGTAGCGTTACTTTCTCCGGTTTTTTCAATTTCAATAACAGCAATGTCCTGAGACTCATCCGTGCTTAGAGGAACTTGTAAAACGATGGCGTGAATATCACCATCCATATTGTCTATCACACGTATATAATCAATATCCCCATCCTCATTGAGGTCCAGATTATTTACATGATTTTTCTCGGTGTTGAGTGCAGTTTCGAAGTCTTCTAAACTTTTAGCATCTTCGAATAAGGAAAGCGCTCCTTCCAGGCTAAAATGATCGCCATCAAATCCTGTTTCTTCTGTTTGAGCTACAAGGGAAAAGGAAAGTAGGCAGAAGGCCATAAGGAAGCTAAGTACTGTTTTCAAATTTGGTTGCATGACAAAAATTATTTAAGTTTTATTTAATATCTGCTTCTAAGACTATCGAGTAGTCTTAAGGTTTAATTAGGAATTCAAAAAAAATTATCTTTACTAAAAGAAATGATATGGACGCATACGCACAAGTATTGTTAATTGCAATTCCCTTTTTTGTTGGCTTGATAATAATTGAAGCAATATACTCCTGGTACAAAGGTGCTTTTAGCTTCACGGGGATGGATACCATCTCTAGTTTAAGCTCTGGCTCCACGAATACATTAAAGAGTGTTCTAAAGTTAAGCATAATTATTATTAGCTACGGCTGGGTTGTTGAACATATTGCTTTGTTCGAAATTAAAACCAGCTGGTTAGTCTGGACATTGAGCTTTATCGCCATCGATTTTGCCAGTTACTGGAGCCATCGCTTGAATCATAGTATTAATGTCTTTTGGAATCGCCATATCGTTCATCACAGCAGTGAAGAATTCAACTTGGCCTGTGCTTTAAGGCAACCAATCTCAAATATCCTTAGCATTGGATTCATCTTCCTTCTTCCGGCAGCATTACTGGGCTTGCCAGCAGAGGTAATTGCGGTAATTGCACCTATTCATCTTTTCATGCAATTCTGGTACCACACCAAACACATTCCAAAATTAGGCTGGCTTGAGTACATCTTTGTTACCCCTTCTCAGCATAGAGTGCATCACGCCATTAACGAAATATACCTGGATAAAAACCTGGCTGCTATCTTTAGTATTTGGGATCGGATGTTTGGTACCTTTCAGGAAGAATTGGAGGAAGAGCCTTGTGTTTATGGTGTTAAAAAAGCAGTGGCCACCTGGAATCCTATCAAAATCAACTGGTTGCACATGTGGCAATTAACCAAGGATGCCTGGCATGCAAACTCCTGGATCGATAAGCTTAGAATTTGGTTTATGCCGCTTGGTTGGCGACCTAAGGATGTGGAGGAAAAGTACCCCATTGATTATGTCAAAAACCCAAAAGAACAAATAAAATACAATCCTCCTGCAAGCAATGCACTTCAAGCCTGGTCATGGTTTCAATATATTGTTCTGACGGCTCTGATGACCCACATGCTCATCGATATTTCCGTGATTGGCTTTCCAATGCTTTTTGTATACGGAGGTTTTTTATTTATGATGATCTATAGTTATTCCGCTTTAATGGATTTAGACAAAGACGCAGTTTGGTTTGAAGCCATAAAATCAATCGTTGGTATTGGGATAATTTATCAAACAGGCGGTTGGTTCAATTTAGAAAATCATATTCCCGGCACCTTACTTTTATTGACTTCTTATCTTATTGTTTCAGTTTTTATCGTCGCCTATTTTGTACAGATTGAAATAAAAGGAGGTTCTTCAGGAGTACCAAAATCCAGTCTTGGATGACCCAAAATACCGAACTCAACGCACAGCAGCAATTATACAAAGCCATTGGTTTTATGATGATCAGCACCACTGCGTTTACAGTGATGAATGCTATCGTTAAGCTACTTGATAACTTTCCAACCTTCGAAATCGTTTTCTTTCGATCGGTAGGCACTTTTTTTATTTGTCTGATTCTTTTGTGGAAGATAGGTATTCCGATTTTGGGCAATCAACGCAAACTACTTTTGCTAAGAGCATTTGGTGGAGCTATTTCAATGTATGGTTTCTTTGTGAGTATTAAGCTAATCCCTTTTGGTACCGCAATTACTTTTCGTTATCTCGCTCCTATTTTTGCAGCCATTCTGGCCTTGTGGTGGCTCAAAGAAAAAATCAAACCCATTCAATGGTTATTCTTCTTACTATCCTTTGCTGGCGTCATGTTGATTAAAGGATTTGATATGCGGGTCAATTTTGCAGGTTTGGCTTATGCGCTCTTTGCCGCATTAGGGACAGGATTGGTCTTTGTGGTCATCAGGAAAATCGGGTCGAGAGATCATCCGTTAGTCATCGTTATTTACTTTATGTTTACCACGATGATCATGGGCGCAGCCTTCTCATTCTTTGATTGGAAACAACCTGTAGGTTGGGAATGGGGAATATTATTGAGCATGGGTTTATTCGGATTTTTCGGACAATACTTTATGACCAAAGCATTGCAGAATGTCCCAACCAATAGTATTGCACCATTTAAATATACAGAAGCCATTTTCGCTATCGCCGTTGGCTGGATTTGGTTTGACGAAACCTATACCTGGATTGGAATTATAGGCATTATTCTAGTCATAATGGGAATGGTCCTCAATGTCACCGTAAAAAAATAATCCCCCCTGTT
>JAHDHW010000272.1 GCA_020631105.1 Saprospiraceae bacterium
TGTCTATTGAATGTCTCCTTTTTAAACAACTCCCGACATGAAAATTACAAGCCTATTCTTTTTCCTCTTATTATCTAGTCTAACAAGTTTCGCTCAGGAAGAGCAGCAATTCGAGTTTGATTATACGATCCAGTCAGCTGCGTTTGGTGATGAACGTAAGATCACCGTTTATCTCCCACCTTCTTTTTACGATTACCCGGAAGACAAATTTATTGTATCCTACGTATTGGATGGTCATTTTGATCCCTTCATTGACCTCGGCGTAAAAATCCTCGAGTACAATAGCTATATGTATAAATATACACCAACGATAGTAGTGGGTATTCATGCAAAAAGTCGAGGGCGGGAATTTTCCGCACCAAAACCAAGTGATGAAAATCAGACAGGAAGGGCACCGGCTTTGCAAGAGCATTTCAAAAGTGAAGTTTTTCCTTTAGTAGATTCACTATACAAAGACAGGGTTCATCCATTCCGGAATTTAATCGGTCATTCAGCCGGAGGAGTCTTCGTCCTCAATACTTTGTTCAGCGATCAAAAAGATATGTTCAACGCTTACATGGCAATTAGTCCTGGCGTCAGAAAGCATGCTGAATACGTCATGGATAATATCGCCACTGAACTAAAAGCGGGTAAGCAGTTTAATAAGTTTCTTTATTGCTCCTCTGGTACAGTCGGCGAACGAGAAGAATTATTTGGCGGGGCAGTTCATCGCCTGGACTCCATGTTACAATTATATCCTGATCATGGATTGATCTGGAAGAAATCGAAATTCGAAGGGATGGGCCATTGGACCTGTGTGCCTCCATCGTTTAACGACGGGATGGTTGAGTTAACCCGGGCATTGAGGGTCGATGAGAAAATGTTTTTCGATTATGCGAATCACGAATCTAAGAGTATGACCGAACAAATCGAGTCTTTCTATGATGGCAGAAAAGAAAAATACGGATTTGTCGAAATTCCTCCAGGTGGTTACCTAACCCGTGTTGCCTGGGAACTTATGGACAAAAACAAAAAACCAAAAGCCTTAGAAGTTTTTGACTGGGGCGTACAACAACACCCGGAACATTACACCTTGAATAAATCCAGAGCCCGCTTACTTGCTCAAATGGGTAAAACAGAAGCTGCTCGTGCTGCTTATGATCGAAGCTTAGAATTACTCGAGTTAGTAAAAGGAAAAATGTCGGAGGAAGATTATCTGGAAGATCTCGAAATTCTAAAAAGAAGACGTGCTGAATTAGAGTAATTTGAATTAAATATTTTTTCAATTCTTCCCAGTTTAGCGAAGCCTAACTGGGAACTAGCTAATGGAGAAAAGTTTGAAACTTTTCTTTACTTCGACATCAGTATGCTGCATTTTCTATTTTTTGAGAAGATTAAATACCTTTGAGTATGGAACCATCAGAAATAGAAAAACGAGCTCCTAAGAAAAGTCTTTCCAAACTTTTCCTATCTGCTCAGGTCGCAGCCATCATAGGTACTGCGGTTGATTTTCTGGCGACCATTTTCTTTACCGAAGTCTTTGGAATCCTCTACTGGGTCTCAAATGCACTCGGCGCTGCACTTGGCGCCATTACAAATTTCTTGTTAGGCCGTTACTGGGTCTTTGACGCGCAGCATCAAAAGGTAAGCGGACAAGCTTTTCGGTATGCGCTTGTATCTGCGGGAAGCTTAGTCCTCAACACCTTAGGAGTATACCTCCTCACCGAAAACTTTGCTGTAGATTATAGAATATCAAAAATGATCATTGCGGTAATCGTTGCAGTAAGCTATAATTTTATTCTTCAAAAGACCTTTGTATACAAATGATTTGCTCCCCTTTCCTTTAGGCGGAGCATTCAAACGATAAACAGCATCCTTAACTTGACTCTCTTTGGTAAAATTGTCAAGTTAAGGATCCTCAATGATTCGTTAATTGAAGCAAAACAGCATTCGCTAAATGCTAAAAACAACTAATCGCTGATCTTCACTCCATCTTTATCACTAATTTTTCCAGTAATTAACCACCCTCCGAAATCTTCTGACACGGCCATCAATAAAGTATTTTTACCTTTTTTCAAATCTAAATAAATGGCGTCAAACAAGCCCACCGTTCCAAGATATCGATAATCTCGTGATCTCCATTTATTGGTACCCCGGTAGATGGGCTTACCATTCAATATTGCGACAACACGATCACTATAACCAAACTCAAAAAGTTTTACCTGATCCTTTTCCACCGTAATTTCAACCTTTGCGAATACCGTATTCCCAGGTTCTCCATTACGTAAAGTTTGAATCCTGGAAATATTAGCCGCAGTGCCTTCTTCCACTTTTATGGATCCCTGCCATTTTCTTTTAGCAATAATTGCTTTCGTATTTTCCGGATCATTCAATAAGGATTCTTCAAACATATCCGAAACCTGCCAGGATGGAATCAATCCGGAAATGGCCTCTCGTTCAATAGGTTTAAAATTCACCAAAGCAGGACGATCATTGCTTACCTGAATATTCGCCAGGTGCATTCCGCTCCGTCCTCCTCCCTGAATAAGGATTGCGCCCTTTTTACTTGGGTGGAATAAGTTCCATGATAGGTTAGCTTCCTCCGCTCCGTCCAGAAAGACCTGAGCTTTATCATCAAGGACTACCAACTTAACATGGGTCCAGCGATCATAAGCATACTCGTAGGGAAAAGAATAACGTGTGCCAAAATACAACTGCCAGGGCGTAATCCCTCTGGTCGTCGGAGCAGCTTGTGTCGCATCCGGATTACCGGATTGATGAGGGCGAAGATAGAACTGTTCCGCATCTCCGGTATCCTCCTGTTGTCGAAAAAAGATCCCCGGAAAAGCCTGCTCTTCTTTTAGGTAAATATCAAACTCAATCGTTCCATTCAAAAATGAAGCGTCTTTTAAAGTGATCACTCCACCTTGCAAATAAATAGCTTGCTTCCCTTTATAATTTTCAAACACATGCGCCCTGGCCTGAACGTCCCAATGCGCCGTATCCAAAGGAATAACCTGAGCAATCAATTCATTACCAAGGGTGATGGCTACCCATAGTACAAATAGCGAGATTTTAAATTTAGTTTTTTTCATAAGGCTTATTTTTACTGCATATATATCGGGATATACCCGAGATTGGTATAAAAATCGCCGACCATTTCCATTCAAGTTGATTCATTATTGTCCAAAGCCAGATAAAATAGCACTTTTGTAAAGCAATACAATTATTAAGTTATGGCCGGAGTGCATCTATCAGAGATTCGTAAACTACAGAACCAGCTCATCAAAAAACTAGGATGGGGACCAGCCAGTCAATGGCATAGCTCTATGTTTACGGAGTTATCTCAAAAGGTATTTGAAGCTACAGCAGTCAAACTAAGTATCGCTACACTAAAAAGATTCTTTGGGGTTTTAAAATATGATGGCACTCCAAGTATTACAACACTCGATGCTTTGTCCAGCTTTTTAGGATTCGAAAACTGGCGGGGCTTCAAGCTCTCCAAGAAAAGCAAACTGTCAGACCTCAAGGAAGGAATCTCCCACAAATTCATCTATGCAATCATCGGATTCTTTGCAGCATTAATTTTTATTTTCCTTATTGCAAACAGGAACCCCAGCCCACTCCCCATCCCCGAAGGCATCACTTTTTCCAGTAAATCCGTGACCAACACTTACCCCAATTCCGTCGTCTTCGACTTCGATCTCAAGGACCTCGCAACGGACAGCATTCAGATACAACAATATTGGGATCGTAGCAAAACCATTCCGATTCGAAAAGAACAAAAACAAGCCACTGGCATTTATTATTTCCCCGGTTATTTTGAAGCCAAACTAATGGTTGACGGAAATGCTATAAAAAAGCATGATCTGTTTTTACGAAGTAACGGTTGGATAGGTACCATTGAGTACGAACCAATACCCAAATACTTCACTCCGCTGGAGCAAAGTCAAAACAGTCTACACTACCCTGCTTTTTTAAGCGAAGAAATCTCGAACTCGGAAAAGCCATTAACCATTGCCTATCACTACATCAATGATCTGGGCAATGTCTCCGGCGATCAGTTTGACCTCAGCGTAAAAATAAAAAACACCTACGCGGACAAATGGGCCGTCTGCCAATCCAGTCAAATCTACATCATCGGTACAGGAGGCGCTATGATTATTCCATTTTCAAAGGTCGGCTGTAGCTCTGATAATAATCTTATGATTAATGATTTTTACCTTAACGGAAAAGAGCACGACCTCTCAGCATTTGGAACTAATCTTGATCATCCCACCCCCATCCGGATTCTAAACGAAGGGCAAAAACTCTCCGTTTCTATTAAAGATCAAAAAGTATTCTCAACTTCCTACTCTGAATCAATGGGAAAACTCGTTGGTTTACGCTTTAAATTCCTAGGCCTTGGTACAGTTGACTCCCTGGAATTACAAGACCAAAATGGAATAATCGTCCAGCTCTAACCCACTGACTCACTGACTCACTAACTCACTAACTCACTAACTCACTAACTAAACAACCAAACATAGCTCGGCAATCCTGCTTCCCGCTTTTCTACCCACTGGCTTACCGATCTCACTTACTCACAAGGCCGTAGGCCGATCACACTAACTCACCAAATAACAAAATAAGCCACCTGCTAGTTACTAACTCGTAAATTCTAGCACAAATCTTTCAAATTACACCAACGCATTGCATATAATTTTGTCTTATCCTTGAGATTCTATACATTGTATACACGTT
>JAHDHW010000273.1 GCA_020631105.1 Saprospiraceae bacterium
CTCATTGGGATCAACCCTTCATTAGCAAAAGCAAGGTTGTAGTTCGCTTCGTTAAGGTTGCTTAATGCACCGGACTCCACTTCTAAGACATAGACTAGCGAATGATCAATATTCCACGTTAGCTGGAATCCACGGATCGCTTCGAAGTTTTCTGCTGTCACGTCAATCGTATACGTCTGACCTGCTGACAATTTCTGATCTTCGATACTGAAAACTAAATTTTCTAATCCTGTTCGATCATCGGTACTGGTTAAACCATTAGTTTCTGCATCTAAGTTCAAGTCTCCGATTTTCACCGCTACGAAATTTGCTAGTTCTTCTTCGGCTGCACCAAGTTCGTAGATTTCAGGGAACTCTGTTTCGAATGGATTCGCAGCATTAGGGAATACAAAATCTGCATCCACAAATCGCCAGCTGGTATTGTCTGCAAATTCCTCATCGATATGCAGAATCGCTCTACGTAAAAGCACCATATCTATGGTGGAGATTGCGCCACTTCGATTAATATCTGCTGCGATTTGCTTGTATGGTGAATTCAATTCATTGATGCCTAAGATATGCTGTTGCAAAAGAATTAAATCCAGGGTACTGATACCATTTAGAAGATCATTATTTTTTGCTGGTTCGATCGTCAGATTTTCTTCATACTCAACCTCTGGGAAGGCATAGTTTCCTTGAGCAGTGGACATATCCATGGTAGGCAAACCTGCTGTCGGGCTATATAAACCAACCTGAACATTGGCTACGGATTGTGCTGCTTCCGTTTGGATGGATCCACTTACGTTCACCATGTTTGGTAGGATCTTCGTATTGAAGGTTCCCATTACGGAACTGCTGTTGCCACAGCCATCTGTTGCGGTAAATTCTACGAGGATTGCTTGTGGTCCGTTTGCACAATCTAAAGCATCCGAGCCAACACTTGCAGACCAAAATACATTTCCACCGCAAGCATCGTAAGCACTTACTCCTCCGTGATTAGCTAGCCACTCATTGAAAATAGATTGCGTGTTTGCGGTACAAGGGACGATTACTTCTGTAGGCGTTCCTTCGATCTCAGGTGCATCGGTATCAACGATAAAGATGCCACTTTCACAAGTTGCTGTACGACCACAGTCATCTGTTGCATAGAAGAATACCGGGGTAAAATCTCCTACACAGATGCCGTCTATGCCATTAAAGGTATTCGTTACAATCAACTCATCACTACAGGATGAAGTCGCAGTTACGGTATTTAACCAGGCATCTATGATATCATTATAATCTCCTTCGTAGCAAGAGAACACTTCACAGTTGTCGGGGCATTCCATTGTTGGGCTTTCATTATCAATGGTGTAAACTTGATCTGCTGAGGCACTTCTACCACAGGCATCGGTGACGGTGTAACGGTAAGTATATGTTGCTCCCGGACAATTAGTTACTCCAGTTGAGCCAATTAATTCTGCTACTGTGCTAAAGGGTACATCACAGGTAGTTTGAACAGAGGCAAAAGCCGGGTTTGGATTAATACCCTCAAAGCAATTTGCAGTAAGGGTCGGAACTACCGCTATTTGTGGACCTTCGACAATTGTGATCGTAAAATCCTGGCGACGTTGACGGAAATTCCCGCAATTGTCATATACTCTCCAGCGGACACTAATTACACGTGTACAAGGTTCGGATGTACCTGTTGCTTCTTCTATGATATTCCACACGAATAATTCTGGCTCCTCATCACAATTGTCTGAATAGGTCTCTGCTAGAGGAGCCTCAAAACTTACTCCATGCACCGTAAATTCACTGCCCGGTGTAATAGGATTTAATAGATCCATATCTTTCTCCAAGCTAATATCTGCATCAGGGTAAGGGCAGACATTCTCTGTCATGCTTACTTCAATTGTCTGATCAGCTGGCTTCGTAAATGTTGGTTTTACATCATCAATTATCGTAAACTCCTGACGACGCTGACGGAAGTTATCGCAATCGTCATATACTCTCCATCGAACACTCATCACGCGAACACAAGGATCTTCACTGCCTTCAAATTCTTCGATAATATTATGCGCATAAAGTGTCAGCTCATCAGTGCAATTATCCGTAAATAAATCTTCGCTTGGTGCCTGAAAGGTGACACCATGAATCATAAAGTCGCTACCTGGTTCAACCGGATTTGCCTGATTACCAAAGTCTTCTACGAGATCCGTCACGGATTCAGGATAGGGACAGATCGCATCCGGATTTTCAGAAAGTAAAATTGTCTGATCTTCCAATGGGGAAAACTCAGGTTTTCTATCATCAATAATGGTAAACAACTGATCTCTGGTACGGAAGAGTCCACAGGCATCGGTAACTCTCCAACGAATTCTAATCACACGAGTACAAGGTTCATCACTTCCATCAAATTCTTCAATAAACCTAAAAACAGAAAGGCTTAGATCACCGGGGCAATTATCCGAAAAGTCAGTTGGTGCCTGGAAAGTAACTCCATGAATCATAAAATCTGCTCCAGCTTCTACAATATCCCCCTGGGCAATATCAGAGACAACTTCATCATATGGACAATCCGCCTCAGGATTGGCGTCTAAAGAAATAGTCATATCCTCAGGATTTGTAAACTGCGGTCGGTCCTCATCAAAAGTAAAGGTAAAGACTTGTGTACAGTCTGCGGTTTGGTCTTCTTCATCTGTTGCACGGTAGGTTCTGGTAATCGTACGGGTGCATCCATCATCCATCATCAAATCTCCTACATGACTTACAGTAACGTCTCCACAACCGCCCTCAACTTCAGGTAAAGCAATATCCGCAGCAGGTATCATCGGATTACACTCCGTATAAGTTATCCCTTCTGGGCAAGTGATCATTGGTGCTTCACAAGCAGCTTCGCAGGTAAACTCACAGCCTGTAGGAATGGAAGATTCTCCAAACAGGTCATTTGACGTGATCCAGGTATCGTCATTAGGATTATCTATAAGCCCTGTGTCGTAAGTATTAATTGCAGCAGCTAATTCTTCTGGCGTGCCAGAACTGATTCCACAGTTATAATATGCATTATCTCTCTCGGGACTAATGAAAAAAGAATTTTCTCCATTGACAAAAACGGTAGGCTGGAAGGACTTGTTAGATTGACCACTAGTGCCAAAGCTCGTCTCCCAGGCACCATTCATTTGGATACCTGTGATCAAATCATCTTCTGTAACGTCCTCCGGAGTGGTTGATCCCTGATAAATAAAGAATTGATCTCCGGTAGAAGATAAGGATATTTGGTTGGAACTGCTTAGTGATAGCTCCCCGACTACGGTTCCATCAACTAATTGAACCTGACCTTCCGTTGGCATTCGGTCTTCTTCCTCTAAAATAAGAACCACCTCTGTACCACATGACAGGGCAGTAGAAATCGTTACGGTTTCAATTCCTTCACCAGCTCTGAAGTCGCCATTGTCACCATCCCAGCCATTGTCAGTGATCTGAAAGGTAGTCCCTGCTTCGACATCTTTTAAAAAGACCAGCGATATCCTATCCGGAGTATCAGCCTGGTAGCCAGTAATGGCGATTTCTCCGAGCCCGAAGGAGGTTTGAGCCTGTAAAGGCGTGTTACTCAGCGACGTTAGCCCGGCGAATAATAATAATTTGAATACATTAGAAACAGCATGTTTCCAAAGAAAGCGGATTTGCATTGGTTTAAGTTTTATATTAACAAAATCAGCACGTGCAATCCATGCACTAGCGGTTGAAGTATCTTAATCTTGTATCGGTGATTGGGATGATCGCCAGATTGGACGATATCAAAGTTTAATTAAAAGTGTGTTACGCAGAAAAGGTGGAGAGGTTCGAATTAAGTTACGGAAACATATTACTTTTTAAAAAATATATATAATCGTATATATTTCCTAGAGTATTTTAGGCCTTTCGGCTTAGCATAGTCCCAAAGGATAGGGACAATAATCTCACGAAGGGAAGACGTAAATAATTATGCTGAATTCAGCAATGGATAATTGGATAAGCCAGGTAGGCGCTTAGGTAGTTTCTATTCAACAATTTCGTAATCGATATCCTGTTTTCGTAAAGCCCGGTAAGCAGAGCTGATAGTTTTGTCATCAACTTCGATGTCTACGGGGCTACCATCAAGCAGGATATCCGTTAATTCCCGGGCCAAGGATGAGTCCACTCCAAGGGCTATTTCTTCTAACATTTTTGTAATCGCTCTACGGTCAGGTCGGGCGGCATCGCAGGATAATAGGTTAATTTGCATCTTATTTTTATTTGTAAGGCTAAGATAAGATCTTTAAATGGCTTTACTATATTTCCATATACCCCAAGCTAATAGGATCAAAACAAACTGTATAGGTAGTCGAATCATTGCAGCTTTGTGGCTTCCGATAGCAGGCGTTTCTGAAAATACATCGATGATATGCAATGGTAAAAATAATACCATCAAAATCAATAATGCGAATGCAGCTTTTTCTCTCATGGCCGGAATAAATAAACCTATACCCAATAGGATCTCAATAGCTCCGGAGCCATAATTGACCAGTGCCTTGGGCATAAAATCAGGAATGAATGGAAGAAAAACTTCAGGTTTCTTAAAATGCATTACCCCAGCGTATATCATAAAGGCAGCAAAGAGGAAGGTTAGGATGAGCATGATGAGTTTCATAGATGATTGATTAGTTAGTGGGTTAGTGGGTTAGTGGGTTAGTGGGTTAGTGGGTTAGTGGGTTA
>JAHDHW010000062.1 GCA_020631105.1 Saprospiraceae bacterium
GCACTTGCATCAATCAACAACTGTAAAATCTCTTGTGCTGCTTTAGCAATTACCGTCCCCGGACCAAAGACCCCAACAACGCCCTGCTCAAACAGAAAATCATAATCCTGCCCCGGTATCACACCACCAACGACCACCATGATATCGTCTCTACCCAATGCTTCTAAGGCTTGCAAAGCCTGGGGCACAAGTGTTTTGTGACCAGCAGCCAAAGAAGAAATCCCCAGGATATGAACATCATTTTCCGCAGCCTGACGAGCCGCTTCTTCCGGAGTTTGAAAGAGCGGTCCGATATCCACATCGAATCCAAGGTCAGCAAAACTAGTGGCAATCACTTTGGCACCGCGATCATGTCCGTCCTGTCCTAATTTGGCCACCATGATACGAGGACGACGCCCTTCGAGTTTTGCAAATTGATCTGCTAGCGCTTGCGCTTTTTTAAAATCTTCGTTCATTTGTATTGCACTTCGATAAACACCAGAAACAGTTCGAGTGGTTGCTTTGAAACGGCCAAATGCACTTTCCATCGCATCCGAGATTTCTCCGAGCGTTGCGCGGTGACGTGCAGCGACTACGGCTTTCTCCAAGAGGTTTCCGGTATCTGCTTTTGCACAAGCCTCCAATTCCTGAAGCGCGGATTGTACAGCAGCTTCGTCTCTATTTGCCTTTGTTGACTTCAGCCGATTAATCTGTGAATCCCGAACAGCGGTATTATCAATATCGAGGATATCGATTTCGGTTTCTTCTTCCGTCTGAAAAATATTAACGCCCACGATTTTATCCTGTCCACTATCAATTCGTGCCTGCTTACGTGCAGCTGCTTCTTCAATTTTCAACTTAGGTAGACCCGCTTCAATCGCTTTAGCCATACCGCCAAGTTCTTCTACTTCCTGAATTAGTGCCCAGGCTTTTTCCAGTAATTGATCGGTAAGGTATTCTACATATTCGGAGCCGGCCCAAGGATCGACCGTTTTAGTTATATCTGTTTCCTGCTGTAAATACTTCTGTGTATCACGGGCAATTTTTGCGGAGAAGTCTGTGGGTAAAGCTACTGCTTCATCCAGCGAATTCGTGTGTAAGGATTGAGTTCCACCAAATACGGCAGCTAAGGCTTCAACACAAGTCCGGGCAATGTTATTAAATGGATCTTGCTCTGTCAGACTCCAACCGGAGGTCTGACTATGCGTACGCAGGGCCATTGACTTAGGATTCTGCGGATCAAACTGTTTGACTAATTTTGCCCAAAGTAATCGCCCGGCTCTCATCTTGGCAATTTCCATAAAATGGTTCATTCCGATTCCCCAGAAGAAAGAGATGCGAGGTGCAAAATCGTCGATCTTTAACCCTGCTTTTAATCCGGCACGGATGTACTCAAGCCCATCTGCCAAAGTATAAGCTAATTCAATATCAGCACTTGCTCCTGCTTCATGCATATGGTAACCGCTTACACTAATCGAATTGAATCGCGGCATGTTTTGGGCAGTATATTCAAAAATATCAGAGATGATCCGGATCGAAGGTACAGGAGGATATATGTAAGTATTCCGAACCATAAATTCTTTGAGGATGTCATTCTGGATCGTCCCGCTTAATTGTGCTGGCGCAACGCCTTGTTCTTCTGCCGCAACAATATAGAAAGCCATGATCGGAATAACCGCTCCATTCATCGTCATTGAAACGGACATCTTATCTAGTGGAATTTCATCGAATAAGATTTTCATATCTTCCACACTATCAATTGCGACTCCTGCTTTCCCTACATCTCCGGTCACTCTGGGATGGTCCGAGTCATAGCCTCGGTGTGTCGCCAGATCAAAAGCTACGGAAAGTCCTTTTTGACCATCCGCTAAGTTTCGTCGATAAAAAGCATTACTCTCTTCTGCGGTAGAGAATCCAGCATACTGCCGGATGGTCCAGGGTCGAATGGCATACATAGAGCTGTATGGTCCTCTTAAAAACGGAGGCAGGCCTGCTACATACTCAAGATGTGCTACCTTTTCAATATCCGCTTCCGAATACTCCGCTTTAATTTCGATTCCTTCCGGACTTTGCCATGAGCGATCACTCATAGATTTATTGAAGGTATACTTTGGTTTTATTTTAGAAAAGTCAGGACGTTTCATGGCTGCAAAGATAAGCAAAGAAGCGGAGTGTCGCACATCAAATCCATATCCTTCCACAAATAGCGAAAAGGACGTCTCCGAAGAAATCGTCCCTTTCTAGTCGTCGAAAAACTACCGTTTAATTCGGTCAAGCTGCCTGACTGTTTACTGTAATGAAAACTTAACCGGAAGATTAAACTGTACCCTCACTTTTCGTCCGCGTTGTGCTCCGGGTATCCAATCGGGCATTTGTTTAATCACTCTTAATACTTCTTTTCCGCAACCGCCTCCGATATCACGAAGTACTTTGGGGATAGTGATAGAGCCATCTTTTTCTACTACGAAAGTTGCAAAGACAGTTCCTTCGATACCATTTTCCCGAGCGATAGACGGATACTTGATATTACCATAGATGTACTCTAATAGTCTTTGATCGGCACAAGTCTTGAGCGCACCATCAGAAAGCTCCGCATCTTCACAGCCTGCAAAGCGTGGCATCTGCTCCACTACTATAAAAATTTCATCAGGCTTATCCTCTACAACCTCAACAATATCTGGCTTAACCGATGGGGGTGCTACATAATTGCGAGGTTCCGGAATATCAACCGGATCAGGTGTTGGAAGTACCTCTGGTTCCAAAGGCTGAGGATCAGGTACCTCAATAAATTCTACCTCTTGTTCGATTACCTGCTCCGAAGGAGAGATCGTTGGCGGTGGAGACTTACGTTCTGGGTAAACTGTTCGAACTACTTCTACTAATTCCTCCTCGTCGATAGGTAATTGTTCGATGTAATGGGCATTATCCTGCTCATAAACAGTATAATTAAATCCCATAATCGTTAGCGAAAGCGAAAGGACAAAGCCCACACTGAGGTAAATACTCCGATTTTTATTTAAGCGTGAAATGTCTGGTCGATTCATAAACTTTATTTTTTTTGCATGACCTACATTATTATTCTTGTAAGTCAAATGATGAAAAAACGCTCCCAGGCCGGGCAGGTACAAGACCATCCAGTATGGAAATTTTTATCGTAGTTTTTCGGAAAAAAATATATTTAGGAAAGGTTCCTAAGTTGTGCTGTTATAAAACAAAGACTGAGTATCAAAACTTATTATGCTCTGTGGTCGCTATGAAAAAACAAATCACTTCAATAATGACAGATTAAATCTAGTATTTCATTTTCTCACAGCGGACACAAAGCTCAAAACGAATTAATAGTGTATTTACTTTATATTTTTTGTGGAAAGCTTCCAATCATAAGATGTATGATTATCAAACTTTGGTGGATTGACTATGAATTATTTTTTTATTCGCAGGTGTGGCACCTGATCTAAGTCCCAGTCAATCACTAAGCCTTTGGCAAGGCTCCGTGCGATGGAATCTCCGTATAATACTTCGCTGAGATAGAGCGCTGCTTCAAATGATTTTGCTCCGCCGGCAGAGGTGATATACTTTCCATCATGGACAAAAAGGATTCCTTCGCGCACATCTAGATCTGGAAACATTTCTTTATAAGCATCTACGTCACTTGGGAAAGTAGTCGAGACCGCATTATCCAAAAGTCCTGCTTTGGCAAGTACAAATGCGCCGTCGCAATGTGAAGTAATGTACTGCGCATCCTTGGCAGTTTGACGGACGAAGTCCAACATCGCTTCATCTTCAAGATCAGTATCCAAGTGATGCTCCGCACTGGGAACGACGAGAATATCAATCTTCGGACAATCCGGGTCGAGGTAGTTAAAATCCGGCAGGATACGCATGCCCTCAAAAGTCAAAATAGGTTCCAGTGTATTGGCTACGGTAAAAGTATTCATCGCCTTGATACCCTCCCGAAAAATAGTATGCTGAAAAATGTCAAAGGGAGCTGTAAGCTCTGTATTATACACCCCATCCATGATGAGGAATCCAACATTGTATCGGTTAGGTTCCAGGACAACCGGAGTAGCGTTTGTAGTACTTGTGCTTTGTTTGACCGGCGGAGCTGGATCAGCGCAGGATCCGATTGCGAAAGCAATCGGGAGTATCAGCGAATAAAAAAAATATAAGCGATTAATGCTTTTCATAATAATTGTTTTTACGCTATTCTGAGATTCGAATCCCCATATCTTTCATCAACTGAGTTGCGTTGAAACTCTGGCTAACGCCGGGTTTTATTTTATAGTCGAAAGTAAGTTTACCTTTATCCACTTCTACTTCAATACAAAGGTTTTCAACCGTTCCGTTGGACTCCGCTTCCAGGGCTGCCAATTCAAGATCATGTGTAGCAATAATCCCCGCTCCTTTACTTTTGATCAATTGCCGAATTAGAGCTTTGGAGCCTGTATGTCGATCTTTAGAATTTGTTCCTTTTAAGATCTCATCAAGCAAAAAGAAGATATCGGTTTTGGCTTGTGACCTTGCCTCCACTTCTTCAATAATAAATTTGAGACGTTTGAGTTCTGCGTAAAACGAGCTCGTACTCTCATGCAGCGCATCCTGCGTTCGCATACTTGTAAAAACTCGAATCCGAGGTAATTCCAGCACCTTTGCACAAACCGGAGAGCCGGCCATCGCTAGTACAATATTAAGTCCCACCGTACGCAAGAAAGTACTTTTACCTGCCATATTAGACCCGGTAACCAGTTTGATATGCCCCTGTGTTGGCATTTTTAAGTCATTCGGAACCCTTACTTTTCTGGAAATAAGCGGATGCCCTAATTCTATTCCCGTAAACTTAGAGGATTCCTGTATCGTCGGAAAAATCCATTCCGGATTATTGAAGTAGAGGTTCGCAAAACTATTCAATGCTTCGAATTCTCGTAAACCTTCGAACCAGTCTTCGAGATAATCACCTTGCGTTGCTTTCCACTGCTCTAATTTATTCACCCAGATCAGGTCCCAAAGTGTAATAACATTCAATAAAATCACAAAAGCATTATACCTGACATTCAGCTGTGAGATCACGTAAGACAATCGCTGAATTGATTTGGATGCACTTTGCTCCTGCTTGAGAAAAAGGGCCTGTAATTCTTTAAGTCTTGAAGCGTCAAAAGATTCCGTTTCAACCTGCTCGATCATCCTGGCATAATAAGGCAGAATTTTTTCCACATTAGCAGTCATCCGATGCGTCTCCGTGACAGACTCATAGGTTTTACGAAGAAGATAGCCTGCCGGTAAAATCGTCAATATAAATATGTACCAATTATCGTACATCACAGAAAGTACCAGGCCCGCAATGAATAATATGGGGGTTATCCAGGGAGCGATCCGATACAAGGTGTTATTCGAAACAAAAGGAGGCGCTTTGATCCATTCTTCCAAAGCTCGAATGTGACTTAGATTATCATTAGTCATCATTCCACTTGCCTGAAAATTATGTCGCCAATCTGTTTTCTCTTTAAGTTCCTTAATAGCTTCTTGTCGCAATTGGATTTCATCCTCTTCTACTCCAATCTTAAGATAATCTGCCAGTCGGATCTCCCCAAGCGAAGTAGTGGTACGGTTGAGGTATTGAAAAAACGAAAAGTCCCCAAAAATATCCAGATCAACCGTATATGCATGAGCAGGGTCAACAAATTGATCGCCGTTGGCAAACATAGCGTAATCGCCACTGATACAGGCTTTTTCATTGGCATTCAATTTAGACAAAGCTTCGTGATGTTGCTGTGCCTGTTGAATCTTTTGGTGCCAGTTAACAAACTTCGAAAAGCCAACTAAAGCTATAGGGATCATTATAACGGTCACTGGCCAGGGTAACATGGTCGCCAGCAGTATGACAACGAGGAGTCCTCCCAAAAAGGAGATTAAGCGAATGATAGAAAAGCGATTGTATTTTGCTTTTAGCTCTTCTGCAATAGCCGCGAAACGCTCGATCCGCTCTTGGTAAAATTGATTCAAATCCATAGTTCGCAAAGGTAGAAAATCTACACCTAATGAAATGGGAATATACGATCGTATTATATGCGTAGATTTTGCTAAATATAATTTATCTACCTTTAGGTTATCCAAACTTTGTTGGTTTTGCTACTTATCCATAGTATAAGCTCGCCGAGTCTACGATTATTACTCATCGACACTGGCAGCAGAAGGTCACAAATGTGAACTCATTATGGAAGGAAAGCGTTTCGGGGTTCAATCTAAAACCCTATTTTCCGAAAGTTTAATTTGGCAATTAAATCGCGACTTTTATAATACCGAAGGTATTGCTGCCTGGCGAGAGGGAGCAGTCCCCCATCATCTTACCAGTAGTGCAGTAGTAGGCAGAACTTATGCTGAATTAATTTTTGCAACGCTAAATGATCTGGCAGATCAGGGACAAACGGAAGAAAAAGTCTATATACTAGAACTTGGTGCCGGTCACGGGAGGTTAGGTTTCCTGGTTTTACATTATCTGGAATTACTGGTAGAACAAGCGGCTAAAACTCTTCCTGAGTACTGTTATATCCTCAGTGACATTGTAGAAGACAATTTGCAGTTTTTTGAAGGTCATGCACAATTTCAACCTTACCTTAAAAAAGGAGTATTGGATGTTTGTTATTTTGATGCCTTAAATTCTCAGTCCTTACAGCTACGACAGACAAAAATAAATATAGACTCCGCTTCTCTGAATCAGCCGCTATTAGTACTCGCAAATTATTTTTTTGACTCTATCCCTAGCGAATTATTTTATATTAACCAGCAACAGGTCAGCCGTTGTTCGGTCAGTCTTGACTCCGGTAAGAATATCAGCGACATGAATGCTAGAGAGTCCTTAAGCTATATTGACCTTAAGTTTTATGCTGACCGTATAAATACCCCGATGTACAAAGAGGAAAAGCTAAATACTTTACTAGAGCAATATCGCAATACGCTAAAGAATACTTTTTTGTTTTTTCCAGATACCGGAATGAAATGCATCAGCACCTTAAAACAACTTTCAACCAAAGGGGCCATTTTGCTTTCTATGGATAAAGGCTTCAGAGATTTGCATGATATTGACAACCAACCCGCACCTGAAATGATTGTGCACGGAAGTATGTCTTTTTGGGTAAATTATCATGCCCTTGAGCAATACTGCAAGCTGCAAGGCGGACAATCCTTATTCCCTTCTTTTTCAACTTTTCATTTGCAATTAGGCTGCTTATTATTTCTGAACAACGGAGAGGATTACCCAGAGGTTAAGCTCGCTTATCAGCGCTTCGTTGATAACTTTGGTCCGGATGATTATAATGGCTTCAAACGGTTTGCGTATCAGAATCTTAACCGAATGACCTTGGTAGAGCTCATTGGTATGATTCGACTGAGTGCATTCGATGCTACCTTTTTTATAAATATTCTGCCCCGCCTCAAACAGGTTATTCAACAAATAACGGTTAATGAACGCAGACGCCTTAAACAAGTATTAGATTCGACCTGGTCGACCTACTTTACCCTGGAAGAGCCCTATGATTTAGCTTTTGAAATTGGCGGCTTGCTTTATTCTTTAGGTTATTATACAGATGCCTTACAATATTTTGATTACTCTGTTAACATCTATGGCCATAGTCCGGACGAGTATTACAATCGCATCCTCTGCCACTATCAAATGCGGGAAGATCAAAAATTCGTTTCAGACTTAAGGCTGGCAAAAACAGGTTTCCCAGATTTTGAACGTTGGGAAGAGCTGGATCACTTGGATTTAACTGCAGAGTAAATATTTCTGGTTTTACTGTAATATCAATCCGGCACCAATCCCTAAAAAGGTACCGACGACATATCCCATTATTCCAATCAGGATTGCGGGGGTAACCGATTTTTTCATTTCGAAAGCAGCAGCCATTGGTGCTGCAATACTAACACCTCCGATATTTGCTCCTGAGGCGATAACAATATCTTCAATACTAAATTTCAAAATTTTGCCGAAAAACAATATCACTGCCAAATGAAAAAACATAATGAGTGCAGCAAAAAAGATAACCCCAGTCGAAGTACTTAGCAAAACACTCAAATCACAGGTCGCTCCAATCACTGCTAAAAAAAAGTATAACAAGAACATTCCAATCGGAAAGGATACTTTTTCCAAAGGACGACAGAAATTCGGAAATACATTTGCCAGTATAATCACCACGATGGTAATAATCAACACATCTAAACTCAAAGAAGTATTCAACAATTCTTCAAGTGGTGGTGCCAACAGAAAGCCAAGCGCTACAATAATTGCCGAAGCACACATGGCTTTACTCAAGGTTACTAAATAGGGTTCGCTGATCAACGTTTCACTATCTTCGGCTGGCTTCGCTTCACTCCTATCCGCTTCTGGAAAATACGGTTTCAATAGTTTCAGACCCGGCAATACGAAAAGAAGCATGATAAAAAGAATAGTGAACACATTATCCACAACAATACTCGCTGCAAAAAGCGGACTCTCCGTGAAATTAAAAATCTCTGCAACCGCCATAAAATTTACACTGCCACCCGTATAGGTCGCAGTATAAACAGCCGCCAGTTTATGCGTCTCTGGTCCAAGTTTAAAAAGTACGCCAGCTAATAAAGCTCCAATAAAAACGCTTGCTGCCCCAATCAGGAATAATAACATTAAGCGCCCACTTTCTCGAAAAATTCTTTTGAGTTGTACATTGAAAAGTAATAATGGAATAGAAAAGGGTATCAAATAAGTAAAAGCAAAACTATAGACAGGTACTGACAAATTCGGATCTGATCCCGCTGGCAGTAGTTTAACAGAAGTAAATAATACGCCGATCAATATAGTAAACAATACACCAGGCAGCACTCCAAACCATCTACGTTGTTCGCCAACTACACCGATTGCTACCGCAATCATCAGTAATGCAATAATGGAAAAATTGTCAGAAGGGTTTATAATGGACATACTTAAAAGTAAGAAATATTAGGGCTTTCACAAATCTTACGTCAAGAGCAACTACCAACCATTATACTTTCCTGCTGAATATCTACACTAATTCAATCCTTGCGAAAAAAAATCCTTATTTTTTATTACCTTTTGAAGACTTAGCCAAAACTTTAATTTCATGAAACGCAGAGAAGCCATCCGAAACATTATACTAGCATCTGCTAGCACTATTTTCATTACCAGTTGTGCGGATAAAAACGTCATTGAGTTTTTAAAAGAAGGAAACCTCCAACTCAATGATCGCCACAAAGATTATCTTCATAAAATCAGCGATTCCTTTCTACCTCTTGGTGAGCTCAAAGACAAAGTAGGTAATCCAGTTGACTTCATCATGACGATGATCAACGATTGTCATAGCGCTGAAGAAGCGCAAACTTTCGCGGAAGGCTTTGAACAATACAAAGCACTAATGGAAGAAAGTCGCTTGAAGATAAAATCTGCGAAGGAAGAGGAAATTATACCTATCGTACAAAAAGTGCTCGAAGCAAAAGAAGCCCCCAAAGAAGCTTTGGTTTTCTTTATCAATAAAACCAAAGGCTTATCCATTCAAAACTTGATGTCCTCAGAATATTACATGACAGAATATCTTGATTATAGTCTGATTCCAAAAGAATCATTTAATGGCTGCTCTCCTGCCTAAGCGGGCTTTCACCTATTTTAAAAATTCTAAACGCAATAATAAATGGATTTAAATTTTGACGCAATTGTAATCGGAGCAGGTATGAGTGGAAGCTGGGCAGCGAAGGAACTTTGTGACAAAGGGATCAAAACCTTAATGCTTGAACGGGGACGTGATGTAAAACATCAGGATTACCCAACGACCAATATGAATCCTTGGGACTTTGAACACCGGGGACAAATGCCTCATGACATTCAAAAAGAAAACCCGGTTATCTCGCGCTGCTACGCATTCAGAGAAGATAATGCTCATTTCTTTGTAAAAGATAAGGAGCATCCATATATACAGGAAAAGCCTTTTGACTGGATCAGAGGTTATCAGGTTGGTGGCAAATCAATCATGTGGGCGCGACAGGTACAGCGATGGAGTGATTATGATTTCTCTGGTCCGGACCGTGATGGTTTTGCCGTTGACTGGCCGATTCGATATAAGGACTTAGCACCCTGGTATAGCTATGTAGAAAAATTTGTGGGCATCTCCGGAAATAAAGATGGATTGGATATCCTTCCCGATGGAGAGTTTTTACCTTCCTGGGACTTGTCCTGTGTTGAAAAAGAATTCCAAGGCTTTGTCCAGAAAAACTATAAAGATCGACACGTAATTTTCGGTCGCTGTGCACATCTATCCGAGCCCCAGGAAATCCACCTCCAGCAAGGCCGGGGTAAATGTATGTCCAGAACAGAATGCGAAAGAGGATGCCCATTTGGCGGATACTTTAATGCTAACTCTTCGACTATTCCCTGGGCACTAAAAACAGGCAACCTGACACTTCGTCCGCATTCAGTCGTCCACTCCATTATTTATGATGAAGAAAGCGGCAAAGCCAGTGGCGTGAGAGTAATCGATTCAAACACCAAAGAAGTATTAGAATTTACAGCCAGGGTTATTTTCGTCAATGCTGCGGCATTGAACACGAATGCAATTTTACTTAACTCTAAATCTAATCGATTTCCAGAAGGGCTTGGAAATGACAATGGACTATTAGGAAAGTTTGTAGCCTTCCATAATTATCGTGCGGCTATTTCGGCAATCCATGAAGGGCATTTGGATAAACGTACAGTTGGTAAACGACCGACCAGTGCATACATCCCTCGCTTCCGAAATGTTTATAAGCAAGAAACTGATTTTCTCCGAGGTTATGCCTGCGGCTTTCAAGCGACTCGTTACCCAGAAAGACCTAGCCCGGAAGGCATGGGACAAACACTGACGGATAGTATCCTTCAACAACCTAAGTTAGGCCCCTGGAGAGTTGGCTCACATATGATGGGCGAAACGATTCCTAAAGAGAGTAACTATGTTCGACTTGACGGAGAACAAACTGACGAATGGGGCATCCCACTCTTGAGAATCTCTGTCGACTATGATGATAATGATGAAAAGATGACGCAGGATTTCTTAGAGCAGTTTACAGAGATGTATGAAAAAGCTGGTTTTAAAAATATTAAAACCCGAGACACTAAAGATAAAGCGCCTGGTCTCGACATCCATGAAATGGGAGGTGTACGTATGGGACGTGATCCTAAGACTTCTTTGTTGAACGAATGGAACCAACTTCATGCTTGTAAGAATGTCTTTGTTACGGATGGTGCTTGTATGACTTCAACTTCTACACAAAATCCATCTTTGACTTATATGGCAATGGCAGCGCGTTCAGCCAATTACGCGGTAGAACAATTGAAAAAAAATGAAATTTAGCCCAGGTTATATAATCTAAAGCCTGTAGTTCATCTTTGCATAAAAGAATGCACCTCTGATACCAAACTGTTGTACCCGCCGACTGTATTTAAATAATCCATTGACGGTGTTCGCGGAATGTTGGTGCGCATCCGGATATACATTAAAGATATTGTTTCCTCCTATGGTAAACTTAAGCTGTGGAAGCATTTTAAATGAAAGACTTGCATCTGTGATCCACTTAGAGGAAAAAATCTGATCCCTGGATTCAATATTTCCTGTAAACTCATTCAAGGGCCAGTTACTCGTATTCCCATCATGAGGGTGGATATAATTAACTTCTCCAAAACGAGTCAAACCAGCAAAGACTTCAATTTTATTTCTAGTATAACTAGCCGTCAGAATCAACTTGCTATTTGGCTGGGCATGTTCAATCCTGGCTACTTCTTCCCGATTAAACAAAATAGATTCAAAGCCTCTTAACAATTCAGGTGCTTTAATTTGTACAATCCCATTCTTACGCTTTAGTCGGGTATTATTAATATTAGCTGCAAGGTTAAGTTTTAGTTTTGATTTACTAACCTTTAACTGATATCCTAGAGAAAGGTCTGTACCAATCGTTCTTGTATCAATTGCGTTAGTAAAAAACTGGGCTTTATTTACTTCAAAAGGCTCGAACACTTCGCGGAAACGAGGATGGTCCTCTGCAGAAAGTCTTCCCGTAATAACGATTCTATTCTTGATGTTAATATTATAGAAATCTAATGACATGGTAAACCCATTATCCGTTCGGGTCCCGATTCCAAAGCTATAGTTTTTAGAGGTTTCCGGAGATAAAGGTTTAATTCCTAATTGCCAGCTTGCGCTACTTAGGTTATTAAAATGAGCGACCCCTACTCCAACTTGCTCGCTTCCTTGTGAGATAAATTGTAAGGTTCGGCTACTAAGATATATTTGATTAATTGATGGTGCTCTAAAGCCCGTATTAAAAGTGCCTCTCAAAGTAGTCCGTTTGTTAATTGCATATCGTGTCCCAAGCTTAAAATCTACCTGGCTTCCAAAGTCTGAATAATACTCATACCGGCTTCCAAAGCTTAACAACCAGGCTTTTGTCAATTCTGCTTCTACGATAGAATAAACACCAAAATTTATCCGATACTCATCAACTTCATTTTCTGGTCGGAAACCAGGAAACAACTGAAATCCCCCCTCCTTAAGTGTTCCTCTTTCTGTCATCGTATTCCCTTGTATATACGAAGCTTCCTCTCCGGCTCTTTGCTCGAATCTCTCGACTTTAAATTCGCTACCAATGCCAAAATGAATAGGTATCTTCCATTTAAAAGACCTGTTTACATCAAAGTTTGTAACGTTTTGCGTGTAGGAAAACCCTCCGGCTCTAGCTTGTGTTGGAGAGGCTAAGCCAAGGGAAGCATTATTCGAGTTTTTAACAATGAAGTCAAACTTATTACTCCCTGTAGTATTGCTAAAATCCAACTTCCAGGGATTGGCATTAGATTTAATTCCAAACGATATTGAATGATCAATAATATTAGCATGCAGCTTAGGGGAAAAGCCCAATGGATAAATTCCGGATTGCTTTGTCTGTTGATATGGAAACCTATAAAAACCGGAAGCCTTCCCTAGTCGATAACTACTTCCACCAAAAGCATAAAGTTCAAATTTCTCCGAAACAGGTACACTCAGGTTTACGAATATAGACCCTGCCGTTTTCTCAGAACTCCCGATGGACATTACCCGTCGGTTACTAAATCCTGTATTTGCAAAAAATGAGTCTATCATCACAGGATCAGAATCATAACCATCGCCAAATATATCCCCTGTATATACCCCTGCCCGGTTAAAGGCATCCCGATGTGTAAAATCGGAAGTTATATT
The DNA here is from genome assembly GCA_020631105.1 of Saprospiraceae bacterium. GTDB lineage: Bacteria > Bacteroidota > Bacteroidia > Chitinophagales > Saprospiraceae > JAHDHW01. The sequence continues at coordinate 13,221 of JAHDHW010000062.1, forward strand.
TAAATAGCCTCCTTTTTTCCCCAGAGGTAAACCATGATTACTATTTATCTGATAAACTTTTCCATCTCCTACCGATGTTAAGCCATGTATAACATTTATGTCATTTACTTTTGTGTTTTCCTTTAGAATAATATTAATAACTCCGGCAATTGCATCTGAGCCATATTGAACAGAAGCTCCATCTCTTAGTACTTCTATTTTTTTGATAGCTGAAGAAGGGATTGCATTTAAATCTGTGGCTACACTTCCACGACCAACAGTGCCATTGATATTAACTAAGGCACTAGTATGTCTTCGCTTCCCATTAATCAAAACCAATAATTGGTCTGGTCCTAAACCACGTAAAGCAGCAGGATCAATATGGTCGGTTCCATCACTAATTGTTTGATAAGTTGAATGGAATGAAGGCACCGTGTACTGTAAAAGTTGCGAGGTTTCAAATGCGCCGTTTTGTTGCATTTGTTGTTCTGTAACGATGTCTACCGGATTGGTTTTTTTTAGTAGAGAGGTATAATTTAGCCTCGAACCAACCAGAACTACTTCGCCAAGGTTAGAGCAATTTCGTAAATTAAAATCAACATTCAATGAATCATTAAATTCAACTTCAATTACTTTTGACAAGGGTTCATAACCTACATAGCTTACCTCCAATTGATATACACCAGGATCTAATTCAAAAGAAAAGCCACCTGTCATATTAGACACGGCGCCCTTACTTTTTGCTTTCACCTGGATCGTTGCACCATTTAAAGGTTCTCCCTTTTTATCTAATACTGTTCCTTGAATTAATGCAGGTCGCGGTGTTTTGAAAAGAGCATAGGAATGTTCTGCAAACTTTAAAAAGGAGATATCCGTTTCTTTAAGCAATTCAGTTAAAACACTATTGATATTTCGGTTGGAAGTTAAATCAATGGCAGGGACCAAAACGCCATCTAAAAGATTTGACTTATAGATAAAACTTACTTCATATAGTTGCTCTAATCCTTTTAATTCTTTTTGTAGATTTTTCTGTTGAGCTATTTTTTTTGAGGATGGATGAGGCAAAGTAGTAATCTGCGCTTGTAGTGTAGAGGATATCATTACAAGCAGAAACATTGTATTCACATAGTATTTAAAAAAACAAGTCAAAGTTCTTGTTATTTTGTTCAATCGTTTTGTCAGATGAAATCCTACATCAAAACTATTTCCCTATCGTAATTTCCTTATCCTTGATTTCAACTTTTACCTGTAACGCAGCTTTTATCCCATTTATAAGTGCTTCAGGATTTTCTTCTATTACGGAGCCAGAAAGTGTCTGTTTAAGCATTTCCTGATCACTTACTTCTACCTGGAATCCGTAGTTATCTTCGAGTATTTCAACCAAGTATCCCAGAGAGGTTTCATCCAGGAGAATCTTATCCTCTACCCAGGAAATAAAAACATTAGGATTTACCTGGACTTTATGCAAAGGCTTTCCTTTATCGACACTTATTTTCTCTCCAGGCAACATATCCATTGATTTCTTATCTCCACTAATATCTTCCGTAGAGCTCAAATTTACCTTCCCACTTTTTAAGACAACAGAAATGTGCTCATTCCTATTTTTCACATTGAACTCGGTCCCTAATACGGCAACATCATAAGCTCCCGCGTGTACGACAAATTTGCGTCCTCCTCTTTTGGGCTTTGATGATACCTCAAAATACGCTTCTCCCTCTAACCATACTTCTCTGTTTTTATCTTTCTCCCAGTCTTCATTTACAATGATTTTTGAATTCGCATTCAAATGCACTTTAGATCCATCAGGTAATTCAATAATCTCTTTCTCACCAAATGCGGTAACGTAGTCATTATTAGTTACCACACTAAAATGATCGTATATCCCCCAGGTCAGCAATCCCAACACGAGGATCGCAGCAACATTTCTAAAGAATCGAATAACCATTCTTCGGTCTAATCGTCGACTAACATTTTCTTCCGTTATATCTTCCTGAAGCTTATTCAGGATTTGGTCAAGCTTATGCTGATCAGGTTCAGGACTTTGAAAATCAATACGTTTAATTAAGTCCTTTGCCTTCTCGACTATTGGCTTTTTTTCAGGATGCGTAGCCAGCCAAGCTTCCCAAAATTCATTTAAGTCCTTAGCATCTGTTTTAACCCAGTCTATAAACCTTTCATCCGTTATAAAATCTTCTACGTCAAAATTTTGATAGTTCATTTTCAATATGAGCCTGTTTTCAAGGAATAATTCTTAAGTAAAGATAAGAATAATCAAATAGGAGAGGGATTACTCCCTCCCCTAAATAAATATATATTATTTCAATGTAAATACTAATCTCGCAAAAAGGTGTCGTCCGCCAAAACTAAACTGTGGCGACCTTCTTGAATAAACAAATCTTCCACTAGAAGAAAAAGTTGAGTCTACTTCATCCGGAAAAACATCAAATAGGTTATTTGATCCAATAGTAATCGAAAGATCTTCCGAAACATTATACCCAATACTTAAATCGGTAATTACTTTTCCAGAGTTGTATGGATTAATACTATCGTCAATCAAATTAAGATCTGCGTCAAAAATATTAGCTGAAGTTGCCTCTGTCGTTTCACCAAAGAATGTATTTCTCAAGTAAAAATTAACTTTACCCAACTCAAGTGAATTACTCAAAGTAAACTTCACTCTTGGTACAGCTTGCTCAAGATAAATTCTTGCAGTCTGATCAAAGTAAGTCCCTACTAAACCTGCACGTTCTAATACATCCGAAGACTTAATATCTCCTTCCTGTGTCGTTTGAGAGAAGGTTGCTGCAAAATCATTTCTTAATACATTTCCACTGGAACCGATACTCAAACTATGCGAAACAACTACATCTAATCCCTGAGATTTGGTATCAATTGCATTCGCAAAAAATGCTGCTCTTGTTGCTCCTGCCTGTTGGAAAATATTTCCAAGTTCATCATTCCCATCCGGACGGAATTGACCAGTCAATACTACTCTGTCATCAATATCCACCTGATAAGCATCAATCGTAATTCTTAGACCAGCAGAAGGCACTTTAGCAGTCAATCCAATACTGAAATTCTGAGAAGTTTCTTCTTTTAACTGAGGAATCCCCAAAAGTTTTGCTGCTCGAGAAGTATTCGCAAAAACACCTACTTCCTGCGGAACAGAGTTTCCATTTGCATCTAAGGTAAAGATGGTCGAAGTTCTGCTAAAATGAATCTGGTGAAGAGAAGGTGCTCTGAATCCTGTACTAGTCGCTGCTCTTAAAGCGATATTGTCACTAACTTTGTATCTCGCTGCAAGTTTGTAGTTAAACGTCGAACCAAAGTCTGAATAATTCTCGTATCTCAAAGCTGCTGCTAATAAAAACGCTTCGCTGAAATCAAACTCCGCATCAACATAACCCGCAAGACTTGAACGAGTAGCATCGATTTCGTTAGTAGGTAAGAATCCTGCAAAACATTGTGCACCTGAAGGTCGGTTACTACCATAAAAATCTGTCGTCAAAAGTTCATTCGGCGTAGTAGGCGTAACCAGGTTTCCATTAATGTCATAGTTACCATAAGATTGCTCTGTACCTGGAATAACTTCAAAATTCTCGATTCGGTACTCTGTTCCAAAAGCAAGGTTAATTCCTTTGATTGAACCAACATTATCGAAGTACTGAGATACATCCAGATTTGAGGTGTTTTGACTAAAGGCATGGCCTCCCGAATTAAATGAAGTCGGAGAGGACGTACCTAAGGTTGCATTATGCGTATCTGACATTAAAAAGATAAATGAGTTTTGACCATATACATTACTAAAGTCAACAGCCCAATCTCCTATCGTTCCTTTAATGCCTGTCGCAATTGATTTATCTATAATATTCGAATTGATTTTAGGCACCGTACCGTTAGGATAGATCGAAGTTGTTGTTCTACTCTGGAATGGAAGTCTGTAGAAACAACCTGATTGTCCATCTCTAAAGCTTAATCCTCCAAAGCTATAGAACTCCAAATTTTCCCCTAAAGGAATAGCCATATTTGCAAAAAACTTACCGCCTCTTAATCTGGACTGTCCTACTCTCATGTTATAATCACTGCGAGATTGCCCCCGAGCAGCTAGCTCCTCAGTCGTAGTATTAAAATTCAAAAGTGTTACTAAGGAATCCATCGAAGGCGCTCCGCCGATCAACGATTTTAAATCATTACTAAAGTACCCTACATTCTGTGCGTAGGACTGAACCTGATCCATAGATAATGCCGTTACATCTAAACCATCCGCAGCTGCTAATCTTTCAATACCATTATACCCTGCAAAGATTTGTCCCTGGTATTCCATCATTCTGCTAGTTGATCCTCTATAACTCATCTCTCCTGTAAAGTTGATAAAGCCTCCCTGATCACCAATTGGCAAACCATAATTGACCCCAAGGTTCATCACCTCTCCGTCAACATCTTTCGTCTCACCATTAAAAGGTCCGATCTTGTCTGTAAAGTTTGCACCTGTCGTTAAATTAACACTCAACTTATTCACATCTCTTTTGAGGTTTAAGTTGATCACACCAGCGATAGCATCCGAGCCATATTGTGCCGCCGCTCCATCTCGTAAAACCTCAATAGAGTTAAGCGCACTTGCAGGTATCGCATTCAAATCCGTACCAACATTACCTCTACCGAAAGTTCCGTTTACGTTTACCAGAGAACTGTTGTGTCTTCGTTTTCCATTCATCAATACTAGTACTTGATCTGGTCCAAGCCCTCTTAATGCCGCCGGGTCAATGTGATCTGTTCCATCCGATATAGTTTGAGTATTAGAAGAAAAAGATGGTGCACTTTGATGTAAGATTTGATTAATGCTGGTCTGTGGTGCAGATACTGCCAACTTACTAACATTAATGACATCAATAGGTACAGGTGCATCTGTATTCGTTCTATTTGAAGCTCTGGTACCAACCACAACAACCTCATCAAAAGAAATTCCTTCAAGAAGCGAAAAATCAACTGTAGTCGTTTTTCCATCTTCTATAGTGACTTCTTGTTCCTGAGCTGAATACCCAGTATAACTTGCAACTATAACATAAGTCCCGGGCTCTAAAGCAAGCGTATAATTACCCAGATAATCTGTGTTCGTCCCAATCAAAGTTCCTTTTACCAGAATAGTCGCTCCTACTAATGTTTCCGATCTGTCGGAGATCGTTCCACTTAAAGTTCCGGTTTGAGCCGAGACCTGTAGACAACTAAACAATAGAAAAATAGAAATAGCAAAAGGGGAAAAGCTGTAAAATATTCTTTTCATTGTTTAAAGTTTTGATTAAAAAATATGTGTTTACTCATAAAGCCATGTATGTAATCTTTCCATGGCTGTTTTAATTTTTGGTGCATTGCTTTCTACAAATTGTTCGCTGAGCTCCGCCTCTGAAAGCATACCTTTTGTCAGCAGAGCCTTTCCATCAAAATCAACAAAAGATAATCGGGTTGTTAATTCCGCAGCAGGACGACCAAAGGCGGTCCCTGGAAGTAATGCTATACCCAAATCCATTAATATCTTATTACACAAGTCTGTACTACTTTCAATATGTTTCTCTTTTAGTTGCTCCCTGTGATTTTCGAAGTTGGGAAAAAGGTAAAAACCACCCTGCCCTGGAGGCATAGTAATCTCTAGATCAGTCAGCTTACGATGAGTGTAACCTGCAATTTCGCTCAAAGCCTTTCTCGACATTCTTAGATAATCATCGATTACTTCATCTCCTTGATAGGCAGAGATTGCGGCCCATTGTATAGGGGCAGAGACTGCACTGAAGGTTTCACTAGCGATAGAAGCCATAGCCTCCTGCAAAACTTTGTACGGTTTAGGAAAAGCAAAAAAACCTAATCGCCAGCCTCCAGCTCCGCACCATTTACTTAGGCCCGAACTAATGATCGTTCCTTCGGGGTAGTACTGTGCAAAAGAGTAACTGCCGTCTGCAAATTGCAGCTCGCTGTAAATCTCGTCTGCAAGCAATAGCACATTATACTTTCTCAGGACAGGAACCAATTCTTTTATCTGCTCAACGGAGAATGTTGTACCAGTAGGATTATTGGGATAATTAAGAATTAATAACTTATTGGGGTTTGTAATTTTCTTACAAACTGATTCGAGTTCTTCGGGATTTAAAAGCCAGTTATCTTTTTCACTGGTGTTTACCCACCAGGTTTTTTTCCCTAACATGGATGACTGGGGAGCATAAGACACCCAACTTGGGGCAGGAAGTATCAAGTCTCCGTCAAATGCCATCTGTAACCCAAAGATAAGTTCCTTGGACCCTGGCCCTACTGAGATATTATCCGCCTCCAGGTCTAAGCCTAAACGGCGATTACAGTAAGAAGATATGGCTGATCTTAATTGATAAAGCCCTTTTCCTGGGAGATAATCTTTTTGGAAAGCCTGTTCCTTTAAGGCATTTACAACGGGCTCCGGGACAGGAAAAGGAGACTGCCCAAAGCCTAAACGGATAATTTCACGCCCTTCTGAGGACAAACGATTAGATTCCTGATTAATCCAAAGGGTTGGAGATTCGTCTATGTTTTTTACTAAGGGAGAAAGCATCTCTATTACTTTTTTATTTAATAGAGACTTACAAATTGCTTAATCTTCCCTTCCCCAATATATTTTTTAGAAAAACAGCATTTTCTGTCTTATTTTTTTGATGCCTGCGGATACCGCTTTGTACACAGAAGGAATGGTTATGTTCATAATAGAAGCAATTTCTTCGTAAGGCAAATTCTCCATATACTTTAGGTAGACAGCTTCTTTTTGTCGTTCAGGCAAGGATTGTAATACACGTTTTATTTCTGGCATTTTAGAAACCTCTTCAGAAAAAGTATTTTCTGCTTTTTCTAATTCATCCAAATCTTCAATCTTAACAGTATGATCTTTGGGTTTCTTTTTAAGAATCAATCTTCGAAGAGAAATCAGCAGATAGTTTTTGGGAGAAGACTCAAAAGAAATACTTTTTCTCTTAAGCCAGATATTCATAAACAACTCTTGTATACAATCGTAAATATGCGCTTCGTTAGCATAAATACTATAGCCGTATTTAAACAATAGAGTTGCGTGATTTTTGTAAAAAACACTAAACGCTTCTTTATCTCCATTCGTCCGAATAGCCTCCCATAATTCAAAATCACTCTTGTCAGAATAACGTTGTTGCATTTGATTGTATGTAGTCTGTCCTCAATAAATGTATGAAAAGCAATTGACTAGAAGAAATTAAACATTATCCCGCCTCAAGAAATCCCAAGTTAATTTTTAAATGTTAAATTTTTAGCACTTACTTGCTTTTCTAAAATTTAGACCGCATATTTGAAGTGTTAAAAAATTAACATCAATGAATGAACTACCTCCACTAAGTCGAAGAGAACGTCAAATCATGGATCTGCTTTACGCTAATCAGCAGATGAGTGCACAAGATGTCACCGAGCAATTGCCGGATGCTCCAAGCTATACTACTGTCCGAACCCTGATGCGGATTCTCGAAGAAAAAGGACATCTCAAACATCACAAATCCGGACGTCAATTTATCTACCAGCCAACTAAAGAACCAGAAAAAGTTCGGCAGTCCAGCCTGCAACATTTACTCAAGACCTTCTTTAGCGGATCCATTTCAGAGGCCGTGGCCACATTTATAGATCATCCTGAAAACAAATTATCTGAGGAAGAGCTCAAAGAACTCGAAGCCATTGTCAAAAAAGCTAAAAAGAAATAAACTACCCCAATATTCCCCTTTTCGTGAACTAAAATTATTAAGCTATGAATTTTACTTTCATCCTTATTCTCAAGGCGACTGCTATTTTGAGTATTTCAAGTATACTCCTATTCGCATTTCGTAAATCCTCTGCTAGTCTAAGGCACTGGATCATTAGTCTCACATTGATTGGATTATTAATCCTCCCCTTTTTTACAGCATCCCTACCAACATGGGAAATTGAGACCCCAGCCATTGAAGCAATGCAAGAACTCCCTCTTTTGGAAGGTCTTGTTATAGAACCTCAGGAAACTGCTATGTCTTATAAGGAAATCTCTCCAGCTAAAGCAATTCAAAATAATCCTGAGTCGATCACAAGCACAAATCATTCTACAAAAGCATTACCCTGGGCAAAAATTATATTTACCCTCTGGATAACAGGCTGCTTACTCATTCTGACGCGCTTGTTTGTTGGCATTTACCGGATTCGGAAACTAACTCAAGCAGCTACCCCATTTAAAACTTCTAATCAATTCGATAAATTTAGACTTCTCAGCAGTACTAAAATTCAAACACCAATGACCTGGGGATTTTTTCATCCCGTAATCTTATTACCTGCAAACGCTACAGATTGGACTCCACAAACTTTAAATACTGTAATCCAACACGAAGCGGCGCACATTCAACGTGGCGATTACCTGGTTCATATCCTGAGTTGGTTTAGCGTGGCGGTGTATTGGTTTCATCCACTCGTCTGGTGGTTTAAAAATAGTCAACAGATTGAGCGAGAAAAAGCTTGTGATGAATATGTCTTACGCTCAGGCCTATCACAACAAGAATATGCGGAGCAATTAGTTTTTGTGGCTCGCAGTTTATCCGGACATACTCCATTCCGTACGGCATTACCGATGGCACAATTTGCGGAGATCAAACACCGCCTCTTAGCCATTCTGGCTTTCCAGGTTGAGCGCTTTCGCTTTACGAAGTTGAATCAATTTCAGTGGGGAAGTTTTTATGCGGGATCCATTTTATTGTTGGCGATCCTAACGCCTGTCAAACCAACTACTCTAATGGAATACATTGCACCGAATCACCCGATCACTGAAATGCTGCAAGAAGAAACGAAGGAGCAAATAGCAATCATTGCCTCGGACAAAATAGACGCTCCAGTGTCTACAATAGAAGAAAAACTAAACCCAAATCGTAATGCTCCTGAACAGCTTAACCCTGTTCCAAAAATAAAAACATCTACTGTTCAATTGGCCACTCCGAATCATCTACGGACCGTTCGGCTTCCGAATATAGTACGATCAACGTTTGCATCCGAGATGGTCACGACTTCAGAGGCATCAAAAAAAGCATACTACGGAAAATGGACCGAAGGCAGGAGTACCTTTGAGGTATGGACCGTAGGTGATATTATTCATTCGCCGGAACTTCCGTACTTAGAAGCGGCTACGCCGGACGACATGGTCATCATCGAAGAAGTACGAAAGAGTATTTTTGGTGAAAAACGTTTCCGTCTGATTATTACCAAAGCACCGTTCAATGGTGGACTAATCGTAAGTTTCCTGGATGGCAAACCAAACTCCTGGAACGGCAGTTACAAAGAAAATGATCCTATGTTCCTTTATTACGAAGAAGACGAATTTCGTTTCCTTGGTAATCAAAAAAGTAAATGGATAAATGCAAACCTGGAAGAACTTTCGAATAATGTTTACATGGCTGGTCGGGATAAAAACCAATGGAAAGCCATTGACGAACAAGATTCAAAAATCCAAAAGTATCGCGAAATGAAAGCACATCAGTTTCGCACCTATGATGACTTACCACTCAATGACTTTGAGCACCTCCCCTACTGGAAGAATAAGCGAGATTTAGAAAATCCGCCTTTTGATTTCACCAGTGTGCCCGTTGCGCCTATGAACGAAAACGTTCAAACTAAAAGTAGTCGAATTCGAAAAGTCGGCGGCACCAAAAAACGAAAAAGCGCATCAGGTGGCAATGCTTTTAATATCGGCGATAAGTATGGGTCGGCGATTCGAAAAATACCAGACGGCGCGCTCTTGAAAAACTTCAACTTCCATTTAAAATATATGGATTTCAACAGCATAACTTTTGTCCTTCATCTTTATCAGATTGATGCACAAGGCATTCAGCAAAGGTTAAATGATATCCCGATTGTATTTGACAGTACAGCTAAGGATTGGAATCAAGTTGACTTGACAAAGTACAACATTCAAGCTAAGGGTGACATTCTCGCGATGCTGGAAATCGTCGAAACAGATGGAAACTTCGGACAGGACTTTTTACTGTTTTCTATGTCCAACCGAAAGTATATTTCTTTTCATGAACAAACCGGAAAAGACTGGGGCTTTCAAGAATTTGATTTAGCCTGGTACTTTGAAGTATTTGATTAAATACCTAAGACTTTCCGTTTATAATCAAAATCCCTCCCGCCAAACCGGGTAGCTCCTATACCACATTACAAAACTGGTTATTGGCGGGAAGGGATACGATTGATTATTATTACTTCTATCCTTTAGTCCATTAAGGTAATACTACTCAAAGCATCATCAATCCGTAACATATCATTCCAACTTAAAGAAACTTTATCATCTCCTATTGGATCAAGGTTGGAGTTTGGCCGAATTTTATCTAGTGGGAATGCATCCCAGGTAAAGGATTCAACCGAAAACTGATGGATATATTTACTCACTTTGTCTTTTGGATTTTTGAGTTGCACTGTCTGCCTAAATGGAATCAGGACTCCATCAACATCTTTGAAATTAGTAAAGCGCGTCGTGCTATACAGGAACCCCGCCATCGGAAGATAATTATCCCGAACGGTATGTGTAGTTGCTTCAATGATCCCTGACTCCTTGCTGATCCAAAGTACATATTGGTCATAAGCTTTGGTCTTATTATTCCCCCAGCTGACTAATATTTTATCCATCTCCACGCCTTCGATTTCACCTTCTCCAACATACCATACCTTTGGTGCCCTGGCCAATCGAGTCCCTAATTCATAGAAATAATGATATGCCGCCAATGCAAACTGAATCCGCTTATCTGTTTTGACATCTGTATTGTATTTTCCTTTTTCTATCTCGTAGTAATCCCAAGATTGAATACCTGCTGTAAATCCTTTTTTCTTTCCTTCCAGGACTTCAATTTGTCCATCAAAATCTCCTACCGCAAAACGCATGGCTACTTTCTCATCCTTCCAATCCCATACATTCCCGACCGAACCCAGTAGTCCTTTCCAATCATCATTACCAATAACCTCGTAAGTCTCAAATTGGCTGACTTTGTCAAGTCCTTGCTTTTTAATGGCACTTGCCAATAATCGTTCAGCTTTCTGCTGATCCGTTTCAGATTGTTGATCTTTCTTAATTTCTGCTGTTCTAAGATCAGCAATACCACAAGAAGAAATAATGGCTGGAATCAACATTAAAAAAAATATCTTTTTCATTTTTGGATCATTTAAGTTTTTAAAGAATCGAGTTTACGTTACATTCTTTTTAAAATCTTTCTTTTAGTAATTAGCCCTAGTTGAATGCTTTGACCAGGTGTTCTTTTTTATACAATTTACTCAAGCCATTGAGAATACTTGGTCCTGCAACATACCGGAACATTAGATAAAGTATAGGTTGCATTATTTTATACTTTGGCTCCAGATCAAGTTGCATATAAGCTTCCGTTGTTCCATTCCCTAAAGGAGTTACACCAAGTGTTGCAGTAGCATTTTTAATCGGCATTGAGGTCTCATAAATATCAACGGTATAATGAGATCCTTCCTTCCAGTCCGATACTCGTTCTTTGATATAGTTCCCATCTTTCATATTACATTGACGTGTACTTCCCAGTTCACAGGTTTCAGCTCCTTCAATAAAATGTGAGCCTTTTAGCAAAGGATGATAACGATGGATATTAGAATAGTCTGCCAGGTAGGACCACAGAATATCGGAAGGAGCATTGATCGTTTTTTTAATATTTACTTTCATGACATAATTTTTAAGGTGAGAAAAAGCCCCAACCCGAAAGGCCGGGGTTTTCACATAAGACGGATTTTTAAACTTGCTTGAAATGTCCCTTTGGACGTAACAAATATGCATACATAATTTGCTTATCTCTTGGCAGATTAGTTCAGAGATTTGTCAATTTAGATCAATGTATTGATGAGTATAAAAAGAGGAAGAAACGGAGGTTAAAACTCAGAATTATATTTTTTATTCCTGAGTACGATATCCGCTGGGAGAATCTCCGTAGTGCTTTTGAAAAGACTTAGAAAAGTGCGCGATATCCGAAAAGCCACAATCGTAAGCAATATCCGAAACACGCAGGCTGGTACTTTTTAAAAGTTTAGCTGCACGTTCAAGTTTTCGGTTTTTAATATACTTTGCAGGAGAAGAGTTGTAGTGTTTGTAAAACTCTCGTTTGAAAGAGGAAAGACTCAGGCTAGTTAAAGAAGCTAATTCTGTCAAAGAAAAATTATTATAAATATTTGCTTCGACTACTTCTTTAAAATCTATTTCTGCTTTGGTGAACATTCCCGCTAATAAACTATGAATTGCTTCAGCATTATCTGTCTTTGCAAGTAGGATGATCAATTCCTTGATTTTGAGTTTTAATATTTCTTCGCTTACCAGCTCCGGGTTCTCAAAATAAAACTGCAGGCTGCTCACATAGTTTTTGATTAACTCTGAAGCCTTTATTTTATTATAGTTTACCGGGGTAATTTTTTTGACGTTTAGCAAAAAATCTGGAAACTCTTTATCGTAGATCATTCGCATGACATCTTCATGAAAATGAACAGCAATCGCTTCGCAATACATCATATCTTTCCCTCCAAGAAACTCACTCAGATAGGTTCCACATTGCATTACTAAACCTTCTTCCTCCATCGTAGTGATTCGCTGGGTGGGGGTCACTACATTCGAGCAGCCTGATATCACATAGTAAAAACACGCCTCATTCTGCATCATCACCGGAAACCTAAAAGGTGCCGCCACGACAGCTTTTACAAAAGTTTCTTTTCCAAATAGATCAAACTGCTGAACATCTTTAATCATACACCAAAGATAAAATAAAGCTCAAGTATCTATTTGAATTATTAGTCCAAGAATTTGTCTAAAAAGTCCAAGGCTGATTATGAGTCATAGGTCATGAGTGATGAGTCATGAGTCATAGGTGGTGAGATTTTATTCGATTGATACAAGGCTGTCCTTCAGAGGACACTTCTTCAATAAACAAACTGAAAAAACAAAATCGAAAAAACAACAACAAGAACACAACCACCTGATTTACATATACTTACAGCACACCTTCTTCGATTCACTCCCAACCGTGATACTAATGTGATTTTTTCGTGAGTCCTCTGAGATAGCCTGGGCATAAATTTGTCCCATCGAAACGATAAAAGAATTTTAAACCTATTTAACAATCATTTAAAAACTAGAAAAATAACTAAAATGAAAAAATTACCATTTTTAAACTTATTGATTTTGGCCTCTCTCTTTTTACTTGTTGGATGTGGAGATGATGATGACGATGTTAAAGTGTCCGGCACTTTTGATGTCACTATTGAAAACGTTTTTGAAGGAAAAGATTTCTTCGAGAATGGTACCATCGGATTTATTGAGCCTGGCAATTCAGAGACCTATACTTTTAATGCAGGAAAAGGACATCACTTAAGTTTTGCTACAATGTTCGTTCAAACGAATGATCTATTTTATGCCCCTGCTGAAAATGGCTTAGCGTTATACAATGCAGACGGAACTGCCCTTACAGGAGACATTACTGATCTCGTAGACCTTTGGGATGCCGGAACAGAAGTGAACGAAGAGCCGGGAACGGGACCTAACCAAGCCCCTCGCCAAAGTGGACCAAATACCGGAGCGGATGAAAACGGAACCGTTGAGCTTATTGAAAATATTAATGACGGATATACTTACCCTGCTAATAATGAAATCATCCGTGCAACATTGACACACGATGGAGGCACACTTTTTACCTTAACCATAGAAAACATTTCAAATACTTCTAGTCTACCAACGCCTTTCGCACCAGGTGTATGGGCCGTTCATGCGGGTAGTCTTCAAGCGCTTTTCACAGAAGGAGCTGCAGCTTCAGCTGGTTTAGAGGGCATTGCAGAAGATGGCAATAATGAAGCAACAAATAATGACATCACCAGCCGTACAGGTTTGGTTTCACCTTTTGCACCGGGTGCTTACGAAATTAACGAAGCATTATTCATCCGAGGAAATGCTTCCTCCCCTGCACTGGAAGCACTGGCAGAAGACGGAGATGCTTCTGGATATACCAATGTATTTAATACACCAGTTGGCGCTAGTGCCCCAGCACCAATCTTTCCGGGAGAGTCTTATACTTTCAGTGTGAGTGCAGAAGATGGAGACGCACTTTCTCTTGCTACCATGCTTGTACAATCAAATGACTGGATCGTCGCTGCCAACAATATTCCTCTTTTCGAAAACGGAATAGCGATCTCTGGAGATATCACTAGTCAGTTTAAGATTTACGATACAGGGACTGAAGTAGATGAATACGCCGGTGCCGGAAACGATCAGGCTCCACGTCAAAGCGGACCAAATACCGGAGCGGATGAAAATGGAACTGTAGAACTAGAAAGCGATCTTGGAGATCATGTTCCAGGTGTCACGAGTATGATCCGAATTACTGTCTCTTCGAACTAATTCATTTTAA
>JAHDHW010000063.1:0-1187 GCA_020631105.1 Saprospiraceae bacterium
AATTGTACTGGATTTGCTAAATCCGGAAACTCTTTCTCCGAAGCAAAGAGTTCTAGTTTATAGCCAGGAGCCATCGTGAAGGTAGCAAGCGCATCCTCTCCATATTTATAACTGACATTATCCTTAGCTTTATAGTTGGTCTCTACGGCAGGCAATCCGGAGGTCTTTGCATCTGCAGCTGCAACATCAAAATCTTTTCCTTGTACCGTTGCCCAAATTGCCTGATCTCGGATTTCGGTCATTTCCCGGACCTTAACAATTTCCGCAGGATAATTATCCGGGCCAAAGGGTTCGTAGCGTCGTCCAAAAACATGTACTCCATTTGGGATTTTAAAATCATTATGCCAGTACCAATTTTTCTCTTGAACGGCCTTATGAACTGGCTCATAATTATTTTTTATTCGCTGAGCTACGTCAGTATTTGCTTCGCCAAAAATTCGATCCGCTAAAAAACTGGAGAACGTTGTATAGCCTTGTTCATTAAGTTGTAAACCATCGATTGTCATTGCATCTGCTTTTGCAAACCATGATTTACTAGCTTCAAATACATTTAAAAACCCTACATTATTCGCCTTTGCTACTTCCTCCATCATTTGGGTATAAGCGGATAGTTTTGCATTTATTGCTGTTCCGTCTGGCACATCGATTTTGTCAGAAATATTTTCAATGGCAGTTGGTGAAACCAATATCAATTGAGGAGGATTTACCCCATTGTACTTTTGAGCTTTTGTATGTTCAATAAAAGCTTGTAATTCTGCTTTTACCATTTCACTATTTCCTTCCATAGCTTCATTAAATCCAAAGAAAGCTAAGATTATATCAGGCTTAAGTCTTTGCAACCATTTATCCGGACTATCCAGATGTCCCTCACTGTGAGAAGGATTAGCCAATTCATCCTGGAATTGTTCAGCGCCTGGGAAAGCCCATGGTAAGTCTCTTCCGGAATGCGGTCGGAATCCTGGGGTATCACCTCCATCACACATATTTCGAATGAAGAGTTTATGCTCTGGAAACCGGAGATGCATGGAAGTTTCAAAATGTCCATAGTTCATCATTCTTGAGCAGAGGTTGTTGCCGATTAACACAATGCGGTTAGCACTTTGGAGATTAACCAGCGGCTGCGCCGCAGGAGCAGAACAACTTGTATGGATCAGAGATGCAACTCCTAGAATGATAAAGAAAATCCA
>JAHDHW010000063.1:1287-3332 GCA_020631105.1 Saprospiraceae bacterium
ATCGGATTTAGAGGAGTGTTAATTACCTCTCCTACTACTGCTCCCGGGCACCAGGTATCCCAATCATTTTGTTGACCAGCATTCTCCGGCGCTTTTAATTGCATATCCATATCCATATAAATTATCGTCATTACTTTACGTGTTTCACTACTTTGATTTGCGCCAGCTCTATGAAAAACCCAGCCGCTATGAAAGCTGATTTCACCAATGTCGAAAGCTTCAATGATATGAGGAAAATCAGTAACCCTGAGTTTTTTACCAATCTTCGTTTCGCTGTCATCACCTATTGCCAAATCTCTTCCCTCCTCGATCATATGACTCCCTGCACTAAACTCTAAAGGGCCCATTTCTAAAGGTGTTGCCTGCAAGGGAATCCAGGCTGTAACCGTATTATCATTATTCAACGGCCAGTAGTATTGATCCGCATGCCAGGGTGTTATTCCTCCCCCAGCCTCTTTGAACAAAGCCTGATCATGGTATAAACGTACACCATCTACTTGCATAAGATCAGCTGCGATCTTAGCAATCCTTGGACTACTGACGAGTTCTTTTACCACCGGGTCTTCCTGCCATAAATTCATCAACTGCAAAAATGCTTTGCCGTAGGTGTCCCGTTCGGCCAGTGGCGGTATTTCCGTTTTCATTTTTTCAACTCGCGCACTAACAGCGGCATTAAAATATTCTATGGTTTGGGCACTCAACACCTCTTTTACTTTTACAAATCGATTTCTTTGATAGCTTTCAATTTGATTCGAATTAAGAGAAAAAGGGGTATTTAATTCATCTTGAATATTCATAAGTGGCGGATTAAATCAATTAGCTCGTTTCAATTAAATCAATTAATAAATCTGCTGCTTCTTTTACAAAATCAGGATCTTCTGCATAAGCTTCTCGTTCGATCACTTCGATATTCTCCGGAAGGTTTTCTTTGAGTCTTTTGAAAAATGCGGCATCAGAAGCTTTGTCCTCCAATACGCCTCCAGCTCTGGAATAACGCCCAACCCCGCCTTTCGGAATCATAAAATAAGCTTTGGTCTTAGTATACTGTAAGCGGCGGCAGATTTCATCCGCTACGCGCTGAATTTCTTCTTCATTGAGCCTTGGGACAAATACCACTGGACTATGAAAAACGATCTTGTGATTTTTATACGCATCGGGAACTTCATTTGGCGGAACCAAAATACCCAGATGCTCCGCTCCTCCGGGGCAAAGGACCTGCGGGATACCCAGCTTTCCAGCGACAGTTAGTCGCTCTGGTCCTCCTGCTCTTAGTACGGACCAAACGTCATCAGCAATTTCACCCATGGCATAATCAAAGACTGCACCGATGATACCTTCTTTCATCATTTGTTCCATAGCACGTCCGCCAGAACCTACAGCATGAAAGACAATGACTTCATAACCTTTGGATTCAAAGTAAGCTACTGCTTCCATGGTTCCTTTGGTTAACACCCCAAGGTTAGACATCCCGATCAAAGGCTTATCTCCTTTTTGCATGGAAAACTGGGTTTCCAACTGTGCCATTCCACAAGCTGCGGCAGCAGCGTTGGCTAATATTTTTCGAGTAAATGGATTGAGTCCAAGGATATCACTAACAGAGAAAAACATAGTGATATCTTTTATCCCTACGAAGCTAGAAGTATCTCCGGAGGCAACGGTAGATACCATTAGCTTTGGAAAGCCATAAGGTAAAGCTCGCATGATATCACAGCAGGTTGAAGTCCCCTGAGTTCCTCCCAAACCAATTACGGCATGCACTTTATCTGATTCTAATGCTTTTTGCAAAATTGAGGTGGCGCCTTTTACCACAAAAGGATTGGCTTCTTCCCGGCTAGGATGTTGAAGGAGTGTTTCAAGGTTTCCTCCTCCATTTTCTATTACTGTTGCCCGTTCAAAATCCGCTACCGCACCGGCAACTCCTACTACCCCTACATCAATCAATAATGGTCGATGACCAATGGTTTCGATTTGGGAACGAAGGAACTCCGCTTCCTGAGCTTTCGTATCCAGAGTAACAAGCAGGGCAATGGTTTTCATATGTTTTG
>JAHDHW010000063.1:3432-11099 GCA_020631105.1 Saprospiraceae bacterium
GAAGATCCGGTCCATAAACCATCGCAAGTGGTATTATTTAGGATGTACTGACCATCTTCTGGTGTCACCAATCCCGCACCGTGGGCGATAAGCATTACATCAGGCTTAATTTTTCTGATTTGCTGATAGGCTTCCTCCGTCCGTTTGGCAGTAATTTCTAATGGTTCTCCTGAGTCATATCCTTTGAGTCCGCCTTTGGTGGTACCTGCGTGAAAACAAAAAATATCAGGTTGGGCACCTTCCATGATGCGTAGGCTATCTTCCAGGTCAAAGCCCAAACCAATGGTTACCATATCCATTTCTTTGGCGAGTGCAAGCATCTCTATTTCATTATCGAGCGTGATTCCACTTTTGGTGAGGACTTTATAAATTTCGCTATCCTTATCTACGTAACTGATCGATGGACCTATGTTCGAAACGGAGTAAACCCCCATTGCTTTGCAATCGTTCAGAACCATCCGCATATCTTTTAAGGGGTCGTTTGCATTTAGGCAAGCGCAAATAAAGGCATCTCCTTTGATGGCAGGCATAATATCCTCTCTGGTATAGTCCAGGGTTTGTTTGTTAGAATCCAGGATTGGCCACATCATGGACATGGTCCCCATTCCATTGGCTCTTAATCGTGCACCGGAGAAGGTATTGACGCAGTCTGCTCCCGCTTTTTCCAGCAAACTGGCGACCAGGCCGCTACCAGCACTGGCGATGAGTAAGGGAATTTTTTGATCTACTTTTTTTCGAAGCTTGGCGAGAATTTCGGCACGAGAGGTATGCTTAACGATCATTTATTATTGGTTTTCCTTAGTTTTAAATAGACAATAAGGAAAGCTAAAAAATAAATGCCGAAAAGGGAAAAAATGAGGACGCAAAGTAGATTATTTGACAATTACTGCTGTCGGATAGTAAAACCCATTTATCACCTAACTAGCGAACAAAAAACCCAATGCGGAAACTATAAAGCGCACCTCTTTCCTTTGACTTGGCTGCGGTGAAGGTTAAATTAAAGTTATCTGCATAAGGGATTAAATAAATACCGCCCCCTACTGCGCTATGCCATTCATCAGAAGATTCATTTTCACTCCAGGTACGTCCCAGGTCAAAGAGTCCAAAGATTCCATACTTGATAGGAACCAATGGGGTAATCACCTTTCCTAAGTGTATACGCAAATCACTATTAAGATAAAAGGCATCATCTCCTCCAAAGCGATTCCGGCGGAATCCTCGATGATTCTGGACTTGCCCGATATAGGCTTTATGATAAAAAGGCAGGTCCCCATAAGTAGATATAAACCCGGGCCGTAAAGAAAGGGTTACCGGGATTTTTACGCCTGCAGTAAAGAAGGCAGATAATTCAGTTTCTAGTCTACCTCCATCTTCAAAAGCATCATCAAGATTCCAAAAGTGGAATCCAGATGCGGTCCATTGCAATCCTTTTGTTGGAAAGTTTGGATTATCTCTCAAATCGATATTGACAGATAATCCCGGGCCAATCAGCGGTGTAGTACCACGACCATTACCTTTTGGGATAGCATCATAAATAGTCACTCCTCCATCATCTTTAGGATTTGGGTCGACTTCTCTTACATCATATTGCGCAGAAAGAATAATATTAGACCGACCCCAGAACTCTCTTCGTAATCCTAAGTTTGCTCTTAAGGTACCTGTTCGGTTTTCGTAAAAATCCAGTTCTCTTAAATCATCGTCAATTACATTCTCATTGCTCAGTCCATAGAATCTCCTGAAGGATCGATCCCAACTGGATAAGTTAACTCCAGCCAGAAAATCCAATTCTCCAATAACATGTCGATATTGTGCTTGTACATTAAAATTATAATTTTGATTGGTCGTCACCGATCCGCTAAAAATATACCGCGCACTATAATCTTTTTTATTAAAAGCCTGACGGGTGTAAGTCCCGGTTAAGCCAAGTACCAAACCATCATCCTGGTTAAATGCCAAAGAGGGTAAAACCTGGAGATAGTTATAACTAAAAAATTCTTCTGAGGAGAATTTCAGAATTTCCTGAGTGTTTTTCTTTTTTCCAGCATTACCTAAAGACAGCTTGTCCTGATTTCGTTTGTCATAGACCAAAGTACGTTTGGCGCTACTTCCTGTAGTTTTGTCTTCCACGACGTCCTTTCCTTTTCCTCCAATTACCCGAACGAGAATCGCGTTTTTAGCATCGCCGGAGATTCGGAAAAAATCACTCTTACCAAGTCCGTACAAGCGAATCTCTTTAGTTTCTTTTCGCTTGAATAAGCGTTCGTAGAGTAAATCCTGTTTCTCTTCTTTTTTATTCGTATCGTACACTTTTACCCGAACGTCTCCTCCGGGCAATCGTTCTACTTCGAATAATTCGCGAGAATCAGACCCGACCAGGTCAATATATTTTGCCAACCACTTGTAGTATTTCTTAATTTTGCGGGGCAACATCTCCCGCCGTGCTTTGAGTCGCTCAAAGATATCCTCCCGGTCATGTTTTTGGACTTCTGGAGGTAGCTGATCCAATGCCTCCAGAATCACTTCATCGGTCATAGCCTTTTGAAAGTCCTCCACTTCCTTCATCCAGTCTTCTTCTGTAAAACTATTCGCCAACCAGCGATCCATTGTTCGGTTTTTGAAATTGAGGTATTTTAACCCATAGCGAGATTTACTAAAGGTTACTTTATCTTTTTGAAAATGGAATGCTTGTACCAACCATAGCATTCCATTCATTTTGGAAAATGCTTTATCCCGGTCTTTGGGAAAAACGCGAAAATTATATTCGCCTTTATCGTTCTTATAGGCCAGCCATTTATAGTTTTTAATATGACGATCCCAATCACTCACCCACATATCAAATAATCGAGCTCGGACAAACCGAGGAACATCAATTTTATTATCATTATCCTTCAAAAGCTTTTGGTACATCTTTAAGGTATGATCTACATCGTAAGCTCCCTGATAAGGGTTATCTGTTTTCTTTTTGCCCTGAGGTTTGATTTCCAGAGTACCAAACAATCCGGCAAAATCTTTACGCCAGGGGCCCAGACTCGGATCATCCGGCATCAAAAATAATTGTGGCTGAGTATGCGGAATATCATAGGACTCCTGGAGGTAACTTGCACCTAGCATTCCGTAAGGATGTTGATGAGAAGTCTTGTCCCGACTAATGGTTCCCCAAAGTCCGGCTGCTAACTCCTGATCCATTCTTTGGGTAGGATTTTTGTCAATGGACCGGAATGAAAACCGGCGACCATCTGCAGATTCGAACTTAAGTGATTTTGTTTGTGCACCTCCACCCTTTCCATAAGGTTTGAGTCCTCCGGCAAAGTTCTTCAAATCCAGGTAAGGAACATCTTTTATCTCCTCCGCCCAAGTATCCCGGTAATGTTCTCCGAGGATCATTCTTTTCAAAAGTCCGCCTTTATATCTTTCGCTGGCTACTACGTTGCCGCTGATCAAACTGGGGGATGTAGCATCCTGATCAGAAACAAACTGATCTTTACATGGATTATAGTGTGGGTTGACCGCAACTCCGGTTTTCATTTTACAGGGAGCGCTGTACAATTGTTTTTGATAGATTGAAGTTATCAACCCATTTGATAGTTCAACTGCTTCAACTTGTACGACTCCGTCGTCTTTAAAGACTAATTTAGTGAAGCCAGGTTTTTTAGATCGAAACAGGGTCTCTGTCCCTCGTCCAACAGGTTTGCCTTTTACAAATGCTCCGCTACTTATGTAATAATTACCTTTGTCATAAAGCAACTGATTATCGTACTCATGTCCTGCCACATAAATTGCACCTGGAAATTGCTCTGCCAGATTATGTATACCGTTTCGATATACTTTCAGGTTTTTATTATTGAGATCTCGTTTGCCTCCAACGTTTTGACGATAAGAAGCAATCAATGAACCCACAAGTGGAGGAGAAAAATGTTGTTTCGCAAGTCGGTAGCCTGCATATTGACCATAAGAGATCACCGGATGATGGCCTGCAATTATTAAATTTCGATTGTCTGAGTTTTCTAAGACATCCTGCATCTCAGACCAAAAGGCACTTTCATTTAAAAGTCCGCAATCTGCATCTTCTTCCTCTGGTCGGATATTTTCTTCCAAAAACCATTGAGTATTTATCGCGGCGATTCTGATGTGTTTATCAATGTCAATAATACTGGGTCCCAGACAACCTTTTCGGGGAAAAATGATCTTTCCTTTATCGGTTTTTGATTCCAGGTATTTTTCTAGTGCCTTTAATTTTTTAAGCCCGCGCTTTCGTCCGTTATCCCACTCCCGATCTCCGGGAATAAAGACCAAGTTTCCCCTGCCACAAGACAAACTCAGTAAGCTATCTACTTTGGCCAGGTCTTTCGCTTCTGGATTAGTCCCCAAGCCATTTTCATCTACGAAGTCCCCCAGGATTAGTACTGTGAAGTTATGCTCCAGAGCCGAAAGGTGTTGCTTGAGATTTGTAAATTCAGTGGCATCAGGCGAGAGTGATTCAAGATTCGACAACAGATAAACATGATGCTCTGATTCCTGATTCTGCGCCACGACAGCATCAGCGAATAAAGAAAAGAAAAATACGAGTGTAAGCACCCGCAGACTTATTGTTCTTTGGTTTTTCATAATGAAAAGGGGGTACGACAGGAGCTGACTTATTAATCTGTCGACTCTTGTTTGAGTACTTTTATTTTACAAATATGCTCTAAAATATTGGTGCTTATTACCACCTCATCACAAAGCCCAATCCTTCATTCGTTGGCAAAACAGATAAGCTGATCTTATTGTTCTTCGAACGACAATGTAAAGCAGGAATTGCTAAACCAACTAAGGCACCAGCAGTCAGCCCCACGATTACATCTGATGGATAATGTTTTCCTCCTTTGTACCTCAAAAAACCAGTTGTGGCAGGCAATAAAACAGCAGTTGTCCAAACTACGGGTTTCCACTTACTATCCGGATAATAATCACTGAATAATTTGGCCGTCAGAAAGGACATGGATGCTACTTTTGAAGTATGTCCGGAATAAAACGACAATCTGCTGGACATCTTCATTTTTTCTTCGATTGGTACATTTGGATTAAACACAAAGGGTCTGTTTCGTTTAACAAAACTCTTGGTGATATCTGTCAGTCCGCTATTGATCAACCAAACCTCTACTGCCATGGTGGATATAGTAAGGTAATCTTTTTGGTTTTTCTTATCTAACAACAGCAAAAGTGAAAACCCATAAGATCCATACTGAAAAACATCACTGGCGTCTCTTGCTTTTCCGCTATAGTTATCCGTTGCGGAACGGTCAAAAGTATTGATATCGCTTTTGTTAAGTCGCAAAATTTGCTCGGCGGTCAAAGACTGAACTTTTCCCTTCAGAATCTCTCCGGTAATCTTCAAACCAATACCAACTCCAATCAGCGGTAAATCTTTTTGACGGCTTATCTCATAAGGGCTAATATGTTCTTCCTTTTTTTGCTGACAAAAGATTTGGCTGCTAAAAAAACAAAATGCGAATAGGAATATGAATTGCTTTGTGTACATAATTAGTTTTTGAAAACCAGTCTAACGTTTTCCAAAAAACAAAAAGTGCAAAATTGTTCAATAATTTAATCTATGGCTATGCACTCTAAAAAGCTTCGATTTAAATAAAAACCTCTGCTTCTCGGCTATATTTTGAACTATTGAACAACTTCGTTTAAAAATCAAAGCCTACTCTAAAGGTAAATCGATTTTGATCATTTGATTTAAACATTCCGATATTCAGAACGATGAAGTCAGCAGGCGCAAACCAAAGTCCTCCACCATAACCAGTATGCCAGGTATCAGAGTCTTCACCCTCTAGCCATACTCGCCCATAATCAAAGCCACCTACTATTCCAAGTGTAAAAGGTAAAACCTTATTAATCGAACTGAATAGTTTTATCCGCAGGTCATTGCTGTGATAAAATGAGGTTTGACCATAAAAACGATCCGCACGGTACCCCCTTAGATTAGTATTCCCTCCAAGTATTGCTGAGTGAAAAAACGGATAATCCCCTGTACGATGAGCAAATCCCACTCTGGAAGCTAGCACAAGGTAGGCAGCATTATCAATATTCTGATAAATGGTCAACTCTCCATTCAAAAGGGCAAAATCCCGATCCGAGGCATTGAAATCCGTCATCCAGGAGGCATTGGTGGTGAATCGTGCACCACGAGTTGGTATTTGTAAATTATCAACAGACAGTAAATCAAGGCCACCACGTATTCCTCCGTAGAATTGATTCTCGAAAATAGATTCAGGAAGTCCGGCATTATCTCCGGAGATAAAGCGATCTGGAGTACGATCAATTGAAGTAATCTCTATCACCGGACCGATAGTAAGCCCATCTCCAAGGATGGTAATTGGTTTTTTCAAAGCCGGATGGATTAAAGCCATACTTTGGCGAACCCGGTTAAAGTTCAGATCATCAGTCGTTAAGGAGGTTTCATTTCCTAGCCCATAATAAGCAAAGGCAAAGCGGTTACTTCGGTAGGATGCATTGAGTAAGAAGTTCCATTTTCCTACTGCTTCTGTAAAGTCACCTAAGTAGCTTAAGTCTATTCCACCAGTAGCGAATGCAACATTTCCTGAGAATTGATGGATAGAAGCATAGGGTGCTTTTTTAAACTTATAAGTTGTGGTGATTGTATTCAATCCCAGGAAAAATCCATCGTCCGGGTTAAAACCTAAGTTGGGCAATGGAATGGTATAATCATACTCGTAATGATAGGAACGACGATCATAAAGATTTCTTGAACGATCATTTGAACTTAAGTTTTTAGCTTCTGTACCTAATTCATAGGTGTTTTCTTCGAGGTTATCATAGATTTTAGTCTTCTTTCCAACTCCGCCTACCGTCGATGTATCGACAAATTTGTCTTCATCTAAACCGCCTATCAATCGGAGGAGAATTCCTTTTTTGACATCCCCTCTGACGATGAAATCATCTTTCTCTCCTAATCCGTAAATATCAATCTCTTTGGTAACAGATCGTTGGAAGGTTCGATCATAAACGAGGCGATCCCCTTTTTTACGCTTGTGGTAAATCCGGATTCTGGTATTTTCATCATCCAGTCGATCTATTTCAAAACGCTCATCTTTTTCTGTTCCGTAAACGTCCGTCTTTTTGTAAAGCAATTCGTAATGCATCCTGGCAAAGCGGACAATATTATCACGTCGTTGTTTTAGGATCGATTTGATTTCATCAGCACTCAATTCCTGAGCTTTTTGGGGCCAGGTGGTAAATGCTTCATCAATAATCTCATCCGTAAGGTTTTCCTGAATAAACTTAGCTTCCCGTTCCCAATCCTCCCAGTCCATTTCATTGAGGAAGCTATTATCCACATATTTAGGGCTCCAGCTGGACCACTTCATATTTTTAATATCAGGAGAGTACACTTTTAGCTGTCTTAAGAAAGGCATAAATAATCGGGCAAATTGAATTAGTGCTCCGTCATATTTACTAAATGGTTGATCCCGATCCCGGGGGATTGCGCGATAAATAGTACTGTCTTTATTGACTTTAATTTTCGCCCATCGCCACTGATCGTCATGCCGATCCCAATCCCCGATCACCTGGTCAAATAAGCGAGATCTTAACAACCAGGTCTGATCCACTTTATGTTTATGATTACTGGTAATTTTTTCAGACATATCACCGGTACTGAT
>JAHDHW010000063.1:11199-27551 GCA_020631105.1 Saprospiraceae bacterium
ATTGGGTATGGGACCGTCCTCGATGCATCCTTAGTCAGGGCTCTCATGACATATTGTTGTCCATTTTTATCTTCTAATCGAAGTGAGTTTGTTTGATTACCTCCTCCTCTTTTGATTGGCATTAAACCACCTTCAAATTTTTCTAAATCCAATACCGGAAATTCATACTCCCTGGAATATATTTTCCGATAGTGCTCGCCAAGGAAAAAATAATGCATTCCACCTTTCTCTTCTACTTTATTCGTAACCACAGTCGTGGTTTTGGTTTCCAGATTTTGTTTATACTCCGGAAATTCATCTGGTATATTATCTTCGGATATTTCTAATTTATCTTTGATTTTCTTGCGGAATACTAACTTGCCATCGGGCTTATCAGGGTCGGGGGTCCAAAACTTTAGCCAGGTCGTTCCATCTTCGTAGAAGTCAAGCTGGGCGAAGCCCAGTTCGCCGTAGGCAAATTCAGAACCTACATTAAGTGCCGCAGCTCGTTTCGCGCCACCGCTACCACTAACGATAAAATGTTGACGCTTTTCAGAGATGTACTGCATGTTATTATCATGAGCAGAAGCGAAAATAAAGCTCCCGTTTTTGGTAGCTCCGGCCATAATTGCTTTCGCAAATTTTTCGTAAGTCAGATTACTCCGATCTTGTTTATTTCCGATGGTGGCTCGATAGAATGTTTTTAAGGTACCGATAATCGGTAACGGAACAGGTACATACTCATCATTTTTCTTGATAGGAAAAAGGTGATCTTTAGCCGTAAAAAAACCACTATGTTCTCCATATGAATAGACTGGATGATGCATCGCGACCACTACATTTTTGTTCCGATACTTTCGTACGACTTCTTCAAAGTGAAAGGCAAAATCCTTACGGCTTTTCAATTCACATTCGTCATTGATCTCGGGTTCTTTATCCCAATCAGTAAGATACCATTGAGAATCCACAATGACTACAACCAATTGGTCATTGATCTCTACAACCTCTGGCCCTGAGCAACCTTTTTCAGGGTAAAAATACTCTTCCCAGTCGTCGTCATCTTCGATCCCTTTATTGAGTTTTTTCTGGACATATTTCTCCTGGCGTTTAAGGCCTTTCAGGCCGTTTTTCTTCCAGTCGTAAGCTCCGGGAATAAAAAATATTTCACCCTCGAAATCTTCTAGTGCTGCTAATTGAGTATCTAACTGAGCTTCCGCTTTTTTTCTGGCTTTTTTATCTTCTTTGGAAGGCATCCCTTCGGGGTAAACATTATTACCTAGAAATATTACACTACTCTTCTCCGATTGACTTTGCAATTTATGCTGTAGCAGATCAAGTGCCGCAGTACTTTCTCCGGCTTTTATTTTACCAAGGTCTCCAATCAAAAACATAGAATGCTTGATTGATTGATCGGTATCAATAACATTTGTGGATTGCCAGGCCTTTTGTGAAGGATTATATTGTAAACGGTAATTAGCACATGAGCTAATAATAAATAAAGAACAGAGGAGAATCAGAAAACGCGGTTTCATAGAATAGGGGTTGAATTTATTTATGAATAGGATAAAAGTAAAAATAAAAATCATTTCTTAACCAGAACGGTTAAAATGCGTATAAAATAATTGTAGCCAAGAGGTATTATAAAGCTATGCTTTACGCGAAGTGGTATGCTATAAAAATCAAACCATTTCGGTCAGCATAAAAAGAAAAGTAACGAAGCAGGTTGATCAATAATCAAAATATAAAAACACTTTGTCTGGTTCGTTAAACGAGGCACAGACAAAGTGTTCATTGAAAAAACTTATTAAGCATTTTGTTTTTCTGGTAAATAAAACCCGAGCCATAGCCCTACTAATCCAAAGCCTACAACAGCATCGATCAGGTAGCCAATTGTATTTCCACTAAACCAAATATGATTTAAGTAAGTTATCGTAAAGTAGCCAATTAATCCAACTGCGATACAGGAAAATAATACAGATGAAAAATTTAGCTCTCGGAACTTCAGTAATACCCAGCACAAAAGTAAGGCGGACAAAAGGTCAATAATAAACCCGCGAGCCATATTCATCCCCATGCTCATTTCGAAAACAGGATGATAATTGATAGTTGCCCAGGGCTTGCCCATTGCATTTTCGGCCATTCCAGCAATTTCTTCCTGGCTTGAACCTGGCGGGTAGGTTGGTAGGAAATATTCTCCTTCTGTGAGGTTCTCACTCAACATCTCCATAATCTTATCCTGATTTGGAGTATACTGTTGTTCTGCCTTATGTAAATTGACTAAACCCCAAGAAACGAATTGCCAGATAAAGAGGATTAGGGCAGCGACGAGCGCACCAATGATTAGTTTTTTCATTTGTTTTGATAGTTTGATTCCGTATGAAGATAGGGAAAAATCAAATTCAAATGAAAATCAGCACCTAATATTTTATTCCGAGTAACTCCTAGAAATTATCTTGATTGAAAAGCTCTCATTCATTAAATAGCACTTTTAATCCTGAGCATCCAGGGTACCCTCAACTGCTTTTGCTTCGGCTTCCGGATCAACAGTTAGGATAACAAACTCTACCCGACGGTTATTTTTACGGCCTTCCTCGGTAGTATTTTCGTCAATAGGATAAGCTTCTCCAAGCCCAGTGTACTCTAATCTAAATGGATCAATCCCTGAGGCTACTAAATGATCAAAAACGGCTACACAACGATTTTCAGATAATTTCTGATTATAGCTGGCATTTCCTTTACTATCTGTATGGCCATTGATGGCTATCCGCATTTTGGGATTATTTTCCATGAGCACTACCAATTGATCTAACTGGTTATAGGAATCTTGCAGAAGCGACCATCGATTAGATTCAAAGTAAATTTTATCCAGTTTAACTACATCTCCTTTTTTTACTTCGAGCTTATCCAGGCCAGGTTCCGCTAAATGTCGTACACTCACATCATCAATCAAATAATAGGGATTATGCCAGGCAGGCTCTGTAGTATTCTTAACGTCTTGAAATTTTGTGTCTTCATTATGGAAGAAGTTACCAATTAGCAAGAATCGCTCATCCCCTTTTGCGGTAAAAACAGCAGAAATTTTTTGCCATTCTGATTGACCGGTATTGATTAATGCTGTCTCATTGACTGCCAGGTCAAGATGAGTTATCGGCTGGACATCGTACGTTGAAAATGGAATCCGGGATAACAAAGCTCCAATGTTGTTAGAAGCTATTGTTGCACTTGGGTGTCGCATCACCCAAAATTCGATGAGATATTCTTCATCATAATCTAATTCCAAATCTAGACGTACCTGAATATATTCTCTCCAGGTGTCTGATTTTTTCGAATTTGGATTATGCGTAAGAATACCAACCATGATGTCTCCACTATGAGCCGTCTCATAATTATCAGAGTTGATATATTTTACTAAATCCGGGGTGGTTTCGGTTGGGCTGTTCCAGGCCACCATTTGTTTCCTAAATCCCATGAATGGTTCAAGGATATTATCCTTTTCATGGTATTGTAACATTTCAAAACTTGGATTAGGGACCAGATTTATTCCGGTATCTCTTGGTGGAGTACTTTGTGAAAAGAGCAAAGTAAAGTTGGCAAGTAGGCACACTACCAGAGTGCTACATTCGTAAATTCTCATAAATGGTTAATTAACTCAAGGGGGGGATGCTGTAATTCTATCAAAAATAACGCCAGAGCTTTGGGATTATCTCTGAAGTTGAAAATTGACAAGCTACTGAGTTATAAAGGTCTAGGCCTTTTCGAAGAGATCGAAAAGGCCTAAAATCAGCGTTAGATTGCTAGCGTATCATCTATCGATAAATTACCCTGTTGGATATCGCGCAATCGTTGTCGTATTTTCTCATCAATGATTGCTTTTTCAATTTTCACTTTTGCGTTAGCCCGGTGCACGCCGGTCTCGGTATCGACCATAATGGTATTTTTAACAGTATTGGTCAACATCGTAGTTCGTTCTTTATTCGCCATTTCAAAGATATGCTCATGCTCATGCAGGAGGAAATCGTAGGGACTTCGAGAGGAAATCAATTTGACGAAGATCGGCGCCGTTTCAATGGCAATAAACAATAGCATAATAAAAATATTAGCCCAGTAGATCGCAGAACTTTGCTGTCCAAGCCGGTCCAAAGCTTCCATTCTTGCCGCAATACCACCAAAAGCTGTTCTCTGAAGTCCTTCGATCTCTGATCGGACTGCGTCCTTCGCTTCTGTAATGGCCTGTTCTTTTTCCGCAATTATAGGCAGATAAAGTGATTTTAAATCGTCAAGCTCCTGCTGTGCCGCATCGGCCTTATCTTTTTTAGCTCGATAGATTGGTCCAAGGTTTTTCTTTTTAGAACCACCAGTACCATCTGCTTCCTGCAAAGCCATTAGTGCCAGGGTATCACGAGCATCTACTTTAGTTTTGATTTCGGCTTTAAGCGTAGCGACTTCAGCCGACCAGGTATCAATCTGAGGTTGATAGCGTGCATTGACTTTATCCTCTTGCTCCTTGAATTTCTGCTGTTCCATTACAATGAGTTCAGCATTAATTTCTTTTTCGAAGATTTTAAGTTCCAATGGTTTTGAGATGACCAACGCTAAGAGAATGGCCAGGATCAACCTCGGTAAAGCAATACCGAAATCTTTCCATCCGGAGCCTCGGCTTTTCATGCTCGAAACGATATAACGATCCAGGTTAAAAATCATAAGTCCCCAAACAGTTCCAAATAATATGGCTGCCAGGGTACTATCAAAAATGGTAAACAAAGCATAAGCAGAAGAACAAAAGGCAAGAATACCGGTAAAAAATACGGTAGCTCCAATGCCTACATACTTATTGGTATCCGAAGGGCATTGATCTAGCATCTGACGATCTACTCCCGAACAAAAAAGGAAAAAGGATTGAATCATTGTACAAGCTTTTTAGAATGAGTAAAGTGAGTTTAGGGTTGCTTGTAACATATTTACAAGAACCGATGAAACGAAACCCAAGAATTGTACAGTAGGATGAAACCGGAATAAACAACAAATAAAAGGAAGCTGTCCGGTTTTTTAGATGAATGGAAATATTGTAAGGATAAAAGGAAGAATAATGGCTCTACACTTCGTAAAGCATAGAGCCATAATCCCTATAAACTAAGTATATCGAATTATAACCAGTCTACTTTTCCAGTGCCTAAGTTATAATAAGCAGGGACAATCTTAAGTCCGTCACCCTGAGCGCCACTAATAATTGAAGAACGCTCTGCTAGAGCTGAAGAAGTTAAATTAGCATTTACTTTAACTACGCTATTTACCGCTTTGTCTTCCGATGCTGCAACAGCTGGTGTAATATGCGCTAAAAGGTGATTAAGGTTATGTCCATTATCTCCACCTGCAATGGCAGCAGTAACGGCACCACAGCTTTCGTGACCAAGTACCACTATAAGGTTAACACCTAAGTGAGCAACCGCGTATTCGATACTCGCGATAGAAGAATTATTAGCAGTATTACCTGCAACACGAATAACAAATATTTCTCCCATTCCGGTATCAAATGCTAACTCCGGTACAACCCGGCTATCCGCACAACTAAGGATGATTGCATATGGTTTTTGCCCACCGGTAAGTTCATTACGGCGAGAAGAATCTTGAAGTTTTCCATCAAGACTATCACTAACGAAATTTGCGTTACCTGCTTTGAGGCGGTCGAGTGCTGATTCCCAGCTTAAATTTTCAGGTCTCATATTGACTTTTTAAAATGTAGCGGATCTAAAAAGAAACCACTCTGGTTTAATAATTATCTTTAGAATAAAACGTCGTTTACGGGTTTTACTTTTAATGGTAATGATGATTCTTCCAACATTTCACGCAGATCTATTTCAATCGTTCTGCATAGTGCGGTCATAGGTACATCATTGATAAATCCTTCGAATGGATCTTCACTATTATCACCGACAATTTCCATTGTGGAAAATATCCAGGAGATCAGTACGCAGAAAGGAACGGTTAGCCATATAAAACTATGGACTAAATCTCCTCCCATGTTATCAAACTCCCTTACCATCCCGAAAGGTAAAAGTAAATTGAAAATCCAGGTAAATATTTTGCTGAAATATGCATACTGCCGTGGAAATGGCGTATTCTTTATCCGCTCACATTTCCCCTGCAAATTATAAAACTCTTCTAAAACCCTCATCATCTCCATATGCCGGAAGTCATCGATCAGGCCGTGTTTTTCCATTAGCAATCTCAACTCTTCCCCTTGCTGTCGAATTAACTGAGCTGGCGTATTTACTTTTTCAATTAATCGACAATACTCTTTCCGATCTATCAGTGATCCCACTTCATCATCCCAATGTGCACGTTCAGGTGTCCCTTCTGTCAACATATCCCGGATAGTCCGAGTATGTTTAATACTAAAAGAAGTAGGCTGTCGCAAATGCAACCGGAGGGCATTCATCCACGCGATATGACGGTAAATAAGTTTCTTTTTGATGTCGTAGATTTCCGCTTCAGAAAGCTTAATTGGAGCATGTCGGTTGGTTACAAAACTCATTACCTGGTTTGCCCAGGTGCGGCTGTAGTTAACGATGCCACCCCAAATTTTACGCCCTTCCCAAAATCGGTCATAAGAGGCATTATTCTTAAATCCTACATAAAATGCTACTGCGATACCAATAGTGCTTAGCGGTAAGAAGGGAATACCAATGTTAATGTCCTTATGGAGGAAATAATGATAAGCAAAGACAACAATGCCCGACCAAATGATGAAAAATAAGAGATAGGACCAGGCAAATCGAAAAACTATTCCTGGCTTAATATTCCGCCTTACGTACATTAGGGTTCCTTGTTTTTATTTGGAATGAGGCTCTAAGATAGAACCTCCCGTAAATATATGTAATGCTTTTAAGGCAAAAGTTGTTTAAAAAAATGCAGGGTATTCATAAATTAGTGATCGGGATCAGGACGTGTCCTGTATACAACAACAACATTCCTAATCCCGACGCGTTCGTTTCTGGCAGGGTATAATTGCCAGGATTCTTATTATAATTTTACTCAGGTTCCGGTAGTAATACCGCCATCGTCTCTGATTCTTCGAAAGTGGTCAATGCGCTTAACAACCAGCCTTTACGGCCATTATAATCAACGTAAAACCAAAGGTCCGAATCAAAGGCCTCTACATATTCTTTGTGCATTGCTCCAACACAAGTAATGGCATCTCCTTTTTCCAGCCCAAATAACACAGTGGCATCCAACGAAGGAAACATTCGGACGTTGACCCGATCATTTTCTGAAATGTAAATACCACCCACTGATAAATTATTGGTTAACTCAAATTCGAGTGCCAACTGACTAGAATCAGCTTCCAGACTGCTATTCGAGTAAATCGATAGTGGCACATAATATTGTTGTGGTGCTAAATCCGGATCAATCTTAATCCGTAACCTGCCGGTTTCACCGGGTGCAATTTCATAGGTAAAACTTCTAACCTCTACCCCATCCTGCTCTGCTACAATCTTATCAATGAGTAAGGTCTCATTCCCTTCATTGCTGAATAAGATCGTTTGCTCCGTATCAAAGGAAACCATCTTCCCCAGGTTTATGGTAGGAGCATCAAAGCTAATAAGTGCAAAGCGAGATTGTTGTGTCAATTCTAGTTGCTCTGTAAAGTCAACTTCGTTTGAAAGATTAGATTCGTTATTTGAACAACTGGCCAGTAATATGGCGATTCCGATAAAAAATGCTGCGAATTTCATGTCTTTAAAATTTTGAGGGTTAAAGAATGTATTAGCAAGATGCAGGCTAAAGGTGCTATTTGACTTGAAAAACGACCAGCCGGAAAGGATGAATAAGTATTCGTAGGGAATAATCGAGTATTTGTTTTAGCTATCCATGATCAGAATTGCTAAAAATATAGCTACTAAACACTCAATAAGCTTAACATCAGTTATATTAGCACTTCTTATAAGCTTAATACTAAGCAAATCGTTAATCTGCCAAATAAAATTGAATTTATGAAGAAGTTGATTTCCAGCATTTTTATATTTATAACTTGCACATTATACCTTCCGCTATGCTTTGCGGGAGAAGGTATGTGGCTCCCTATCTTTTTAAAATCCCTGAATGAAGCAGAAATGCAGGAAATGGGGATGAAGATGTCCGCTGAAGACATCTATAGTGTCAATAAAGGCAGCCTAAAGGATGCTATCGTTCACTTTGGAGGTTTTTGTACCGGAGAAGTGATCTCTGATCAAGGGCTTTTACTGACTAATCACCACTGTGGTTATAGTGCGATACAGTCGCATACCACTTTAGAAAATAATTACATTAAGGATGGTTTCTGGGCCGCTAGCCACAAGCATGAACTAGCAAATCCAGGTTTATATGCCAAGTTTATTGTTCGAATTGAGGACGTAAGTAAGCAAGCGCTTAAAGGAGTCAATAATAAAATGGATGAAGCGGCACGTCAATCGCAAATTGACCAAAATCTCAATGAATTAAAAAAACAAGCTCGGCTCAACCAATTTGAAGAGATCGATTTCAAACCTTTTTTCAAAGGGAATCAGTACTTCTCTATTGTTACGGTTACTTATCCAGATGTACGCTTAGTTGGCGCACCTCCAGAAATGATCGGTAAGTTTGGTTCGGATACGGACAACTGGGTTTGGCCGCGTCACACTGGTGATTTTGCAATATTCCGCATTTATGCAAATGCCAATAATGAGCCTGCTGAATATTCAGAAGACAATGTTCCTTACAAGCCTAAGCATCACTTACCCATTTCTATGGATGGTGTAGCTCCGGATGATTTTACTTTAGTTTTTGGTTTCCCTGGTCGTACCAATGAGTATTTACCTTCTTATGCGATCAGCCAGATTGTAGATGTCCTTAACCCGGCTAAAATCGCCATTCGGGATGCTGCACTTAAAATCGTTGATACCGAAATGCGCGCTGACCCACAAGTAAAAATTCAGTATGCTTCAAAGTTCGCTCGAATCGCTAATTACTGGAAAAAATGGATTGGCGAATCTCAGGGTATTCAGGCCACTGATGGTATCGGGAGAAAGCAAAAATTAGAAGCGGAGTTTTTAGCTAAACTAAAGAAGAATCCAAAACAAAACGCCCAATACGGAAAGCTGCTCCCGGAATTCAAATCCCTGTATGCAGAAATTGAAGATTACGCTTTGATGAGTGATTATTACAGCGAAATCGTAGGACGTAATATTGAAATTATGCGAGGCGCCAGTTACCTACGCAATCTTGTCAATCGATATGAAAGCAATGGCGAACGCGCTTACGATGATTATAAGCAACGCTTAATTAGTCGCTACTTTGATGGCTTCTACAAAAATTATCGCTCTGAGATTGATCAGAAGGTCTTCGCTAAACTGATGAATCTTTATCATCAGAATGCTAAATTCGATATCGCAGCTCCTTTAAAACCCGAGCTTTTTATGATCAATGCCCAGCCGGATGAAGCAGGCTTTATGGCACTCGCAAAAGTACGTTTTGAAAACACTATCCTGGCGGATAAAGAGGTGTTATACAAAACACTGAGCATGCCTCCTGCAAAGGCTATTGAGAAAATTAAGAACGACGGATTATTCCAACTTGCGAGTAAACTTACCGAAGCATATAATGAGAATGTTGCCAAGGAATACTCAAAGATCAATGATAAAATCTCCAAAAACCAACGCTTATATATGAAAGCGCTAATGGAAGTTTTTCCGGAGAAAAGATTTTATCCGGATGCTAATAGTACACTTCGGGTGACTTATGGAAAAGTAGATGGTTACCAACCCCGTGATGCTGTTACTTATACGCCAGTCACTTACGTTGACGGGATCATTGAAAAGCATGTGGAAGGAGATTACGAATTTCATGTGCCACAGCGACTACGCAACTTACATGCATTAAAGGACTATGGTCCCTATGCTGATGAGACAGGCAAAGTACCAGTTTGCTTTATCGGTACCAACCACACTACTGGAGGTAACTCAGGAAGTCCGGCCGTTGATGCCCATGGCAACCTGATTGGTCTTAACTTTGACCGCGCCTGGGAAGGTACTATGAGTGATTACAACTATGATGCTTCCATTTGTCGTAATATTATGGTAGATGTGCGTTATATTCTGTTTATTGTAGATAAGTTTGCGGGTGCAAAGCACTTGATTGATGAAATGACACTCGTTAATCCAAAGGCAGATTAAACCTTAGTAATACTTTAACGTCCAAGATTGACTATTTCCATGGTAATTAGTCAATCTTGGATTCCTTTCCCCTCTTCTTGGTTTGTTTTTTGTTATTTATCATTTAACAATCTACTTTCCGAACGAAAAAGCCAACCTATTATTAGGGCTCTCCCCCTTTGAAACGTTATAAATACGTCAATATATAATCACTATACCTATGAGTTTGCTTAAGAATGTTTTATTGATTCTTTTTATCTCAAGCATTGCTATTTCCCAGTCAAATGCTGCAACCAAAGCCTTAACGGTTGACTTCTTTTCATTGAGCATTAAGTTGAAATACGATGATTCCATTCTTGCAAAAAACAAGCATTGTACAAGCACCCCTTGCCTCAAACGATTCTACCGAAAATTAGACGAAGCCAATTTTCAGGTTCTATTAGATGATCTAAAAGAACAAAAAGACATCCTTCAACTAAATGACTGGCTGTTTTATCAACTCGTCCGCAAAACGGTTGGTCAGCTTTATCCGCAGGAATCGGATATGTTTCATACGACAAGTACCTGGTTTTTTATGACTAAGGCCGGTTATAATACCCGCCTATTGACCAGTAAGAGTAAATACACTTTCTTATGTGTTTATACGGAAGATAAAATATTCGAAACTTCTTTCGTTCGCTTTGGAAAACAACGATTCGTCAATCTGACCAACCTTTATTATAAGGTGGACTCTCGACGGATCATTTTCGAAATCCCCAGGTATCAACCCGGAGAATTACGGGACAAAGCCTTTTCGTTTAATATGGATACGAGTCCTGCTTTACCCGCAAGAACAGTAAATCGTTCCTATCATTTTGATGTAAACGGTGAGGAGATTTCTATAGATGTGGAAGTGGATACCAATGTCAATGACTTACTCAAAAATTTCCCACAGACACTTCCTTTAAATCATATCCAGGCAAAAATGTCACCAGTGACGATGGCTTCATTGAAGGATGCTCTAGCGCCACATTTAAAGGATAAAAGTCCGGCTGAGCAATTACAGGTCATGGTGAGTTTTACACGAAAAGCTTTTCCCTATCTGCATGATCAACGCCGTTATCTACGAGATGATCCCATGACAGCGGATCAATTGATGTTGGCAGATACCTCTGATCATGAAGATCGAGTTGCACTACTCTATCAACTTTTGAAAGAAACGACAGACCTGAATTTTATTCTGGTTCAATATATTCACGATGATATTATAACTGTTGGTGTTGAATTACCGGAGGTCATTGGAAGACCTTTTGAGCATGAAGGTATCCAATATACCATCTGCGACCCTACCCTTCCCAAAAACTCCAGTAAGCTCGGCAATTACCCGATCAACCTGGACAAAGACATTGAAATTCTGGAAGTGGTGAATCAGCGAGAATGAGATTAAGGATTCCATAAAAAAAGGAGCATTGAAAAATTCAATGCTCCTTTTTTTGTGGAATCAATTTGAGTTAGATTAATTATCCAGAGTAGGGCTTTCAAGCAATTTAAAGAACTGATCTAATTGTGGCATAATCACGATCTCTGTTCTTCTATTTTTACTACGACCTGCCGCCGTTGAATTATCGTCCCTGGGTACAAACTCTGATCGCCCCGCAGCAATTAAGCGTTCCGGATCTACATAGTGGTCATCCTGTAAAGTTCGTACAACACTGGTTGCTCTTTTCGCAGAAAGGTCCCAATTATCATTAATACACCCAGCACTGATCGGTTGATTATCGGTATGTCCTTCAACCATCACATCTAATCCGCTATGATCATTGATTACAGTTGCCACTTTCTCCAAAACACTCTTTGCTGCTGTATTTAATCTTGCACTTCCGGAGTTAAATAACATCTTGTCAGAAATAGAAACGTGTACTTTTCCACCCCTCACTTCCACCTGTACATCTTCGTCATTTACATCAACCAAGGAACGTTTCAGGTTCATCACTAATGCTAAATTAAGCGAATCCTTTTGTTGAATTCGATCTGTCAAATCCTGAATATGTCCATATTGACGAGACATATTTTCTAAGGATTCTTTAATGCTTTCAGCGCCGGTTTTACTAACGATCGAAAGATCGGACATCACATCGATCTGGCTCTTGTTCGTAGTCTTTAGATATTCAACCTGCTCCTCTAGTTCTTCAATTATTTTATTCTTTAAACCTACTTCTTTTTCCAGCTCTTTGACCTTTCCGCCATTACAGGCAGAAAATAATACAAAACAAGAAAGCGATAAAAACCAAAAAGTACTTTTCATAAATGGTGATTTCGTTAATTTATGTTGTCCGTTTAACGGACGCAATAATAAAAAGTTAGTTTGACTGTAGCGTTTAATAAGCTTTCTACATCTATTATTGTAGAACTCGTTTATTTCCGAGCTTATAACGGATGAAAACCTAAAAACCCAACTAGGATTCTTCAATATAACTTGGACTTAACTAGAATTTCATCCTTTTTCGTATACGAAATACTGTACCATTTACTCAAGTATTTAATCAAATATTGAAATTTAAAGCTATGAAAACCAATATTTTACTTTTACTTTTTCTGGTGCTCGTTGGGTCCTGTCGAAAGGACTTTGATGAGACTACCATCACCAATGATGCACCAGAACCTACCATTTTTATTGAATCCACCATACAAGGTAGAGTCATTGATGAAAGTGGTAATCCCTTAGCTGGTGTACTGGTACAAACCGTCAACCGTTCAACAGTCACCAACAACAACGGAGTATTTCGTATCAATCAGGCCGAAGTAAAAAAATCCGGAGAGATTGTCAAAGCCAGCTTAGATGGATATTTCCTGGGGGCTTCACATGCAAACTTTTCTGCTGACGGAACAGCTTATACTGAAATTCAGCTCGCCTCCAGGCCCGATTTTGAAGAGGTACCAGGTAGTACCGGAAAAGCATTTACGCAATCCAATGGTGTTCAGATTATCATCCCACCGAGTGCACTCCAACTCTCTCCAGGTGTCATTTACACCGGCAATGCCCGAGTCTATAGTCGTTGGATTGACCCCACGGATGCAAATATGCCAGGACTAATGCCTGGAGCATTAGTTGCAACGGATGGGGACGGTAATCCTTTAGCGCTACGCACTTATGGAATGCTGGCAATGGAAGCAGAAACAGAATCCGGACAAACACTAGAGATCGCTGACTTCAAAGCAGCAGAAGTACTCTTACCTATCCCGGATGACCTCGCTGATGATGCACCGGGTAGCATTGATCTTTGGCAATATGACTTTGATGAAGCAGAATGGGTACTCTCCGGTAGTTGTGATAAAGTGTTAGTAGATGGTAAGCCTTATTATAAATTTGATTGCCCGAAGTTCGGTTATTGGAACTGCGATGTAGCGGTGCCTTCTATCTGTCTTACTGCTCAGGTATTTAATCCAGATAGTACACCTGCCTGTTATGTAAAGATTATCATAGAAGACCTGACGGATAATTTTGTCTACTGGGGTTACACTGACTCTTTGGGTAACTTCTGTGGCTCCGTACCACAGGATGCTTTACTGAATTTAACGATCGAAGACCTTTGTGAAAATATAGTTTATACAGAAGAGATTGGCCCTTTCTCCGAGGATGTCCAATTACCGGATATTACTATCTTCGAACAGGTCGAAGCCGCATCTATCAATATCACCGGATTAGTATCACATTGTATTACCACTGATGTCCCTGATGGTCACGTCGCATTTAGATACCCAGGCAAACTTGCGGTACAATCATTTTCAACAGGCGGATTTGATATTGACTTAGCCCTGAAATGCAGTGCTTTTCCAGATCTGGAAATCACCGTTTACAGTGCCTATCAAAATCAACAAACTACCATGTATAATGAGCCTTTTGGCGGTGACATCTCCTTGGGTAACATCCTCACTTGTGAAGAATTATCAGATTATTTTTACCTGACTATTGATGGTACAGATTTCTGGACTGCACCTACTCAATTTTATACGGAAACAAATAACGAGGAGTATCTTATCTTAGAAGGATTAAGCGGAGGAGGAAATTTTCGACTTGAAATTGATAACTTCAATGGGACCGGCACTTATACAGATGGCATTTATCTACAAGTTGAAGATGAACAAGGGCCCCAATTTTATCCTGAGTTGAATGCTATTGGTCCAAGTATCAATGTAGAAATCAATTCGGTAGAAGATGATTATATTGAAGGAACCATTGCCGGAACAGCCACGCTTAATGGCGGCGGCACCGCCACGGTTGTTGGTAATTTTAAAATTAGAGTAGCCCCTTAGTTATGAAACGACTCATACGAGCTTGCAAAGAACTAGACCGAAAGGCACAAAAAGAGATGGTCCATCATCTCTCGCCTTTCCTATTCTCGATTTGCCGGCGTTATGCCGCAAGTCATGAGGATGCACAGGATCTACTACAGGAAGTTTTCATACTGATTTTTAATAATATCGAGGAATGCTTAGCTACGGAGGCGCCAGCATTTAAAGCTTGGTGTCGACGTATTGCTATCAATTGCGCATTAGCAAAAAAACGGAAGAAGCAATTAATGACCACTAATAAAGCTCCAATGGATTATCAATACGCAAAAGGCCCGGCTATCTATGCAAAACTCGAAGCAGAAGCGATCCTTAGATTATTGGATAAAATCCCGGAGCAATACCGAATGGTCTTCAACTTATCTATCATCGATGGATATGCTCACTCGGAGATTGCCGAATTATTGCAGATAAAGGAAAGTAGCTCGCGTACTTTTCTAGTACGTGCCCGACAGCAAATGCAA
The DNA here is from genome assembly GCA_020631105.1 of Saprospiraceae bacterium. Lineage (GTDB taxonomy): Bacteria > Bacteroidota > Bacteroidia > Chitinophagales > Saprospiraceae > JAHDHW01. The sequence goes on from JAHDHW010000063.1 coordinate 26,138, forward strand.
AAACTTATTACTCAACAGCAGCAACAAAAATATACAGGTTAAAACCTGAGCTAATAAAGAAATTATCATGAAACAACAAGATTTCGAAAATCAAATTCGTCAAGCTTTCGAGCACTACCCTCCCGGTATGAGCGATGACGAAATCTGGGACAATATTGAGCCTCATCTCAAAAAGAAGAAAAGAAGAAGATGGATCATTTGGTTTTTCTTTGGCTTAGGTGTCCTGATATCAGGCATTGCGCTTAACCAATATCAAACTTCCAACAGGATGATTGAAGCGCCCGTTTCAGCGCCGGTGACGCCAGCGAATGATATTATTAATCAAACGGCTGCACCATTGGTAATTACACCTGAGCCAAGTGCGGAGGACAAGCCACATGCTTCGAAAGCCGAAACCAAGGACAACCGACAGAAGGAAATATTTATTACTCGCCAGCCGGCAAAGCCGTCGCTGAGCACTAACGCTCCGCTCGAGCTAATGGAAGAAACGGTGCCCGAAGCTAAAACACCAAAGTTTACCGCTCGCTCAGTAGAAGCATTATCTGCCCTCCCTGTTCTTGAATTCAACGTTGCAGCGATTGATGATCAGGAAGAAGAAAAAGAACGCGTGTTGAAAAAACGCAAAAAACCAACCACCAAACCATTACGTACCCAGTGGCATACGTTTTTGCAACCATCCGCCGGGCCATTGCTCGCTTATAAAGCTATGACTGCGAACTCAGATTTCGATCTTTCTAGTTATCGAACTAATCGTCGAGAAACGGAGAAACAGCTAGAGGCCTTTAGCATCGCTTTTCACACACAGGTACAAAATTCTAAAGGTTTGTTGCTTACCATCGGGATGGAATATCAAAGGCTAAACGAACGCTTTGATTATAGAAGATTGGAATTCGATCAATCCACGATTATCACGCCTATTACCATCACAGAAAATGCGCTTGGCGAAGTTATCCGAACTACATTGGGTACGGTACAAAGTACTACTACGCTGGAACATCGCATCCAACATCATAATCACTACAACTTTATTTATGTCCCAATCGGTGCCGGAAAAATCTGGCATCGACCTAAAAACAGTTGGAGCTTACTCGGAGGTGTCGACCTCAATGTAGCATTCCAGATGAAAGGTCGTCTGCTAAATGAGAATAGTGCTCCAATTAGTGTTGAAAATTCATGGCGTAGAAATGATGTCTTTAAACGTAAGGCTGGAACCGGCCTCTGGTTAGCCGTCGGATACTATCGTCCAATTAATAAGCAATTGAGTTGGAGCGTTACGCCTAAAATTCAGCTACCGCTTAATGACCTGACGCTGGATGATTATGCGCTTAGTCAACGGTACTTCCGCTTGAGTTTGAATATGGGCGTGAGGTATTATTGGGAAGGTGAGTGAGATCGGTAAGCCAGTGGGGAGATT
>JAHDHW010000274.1:0-2750 GCA_020631105.1 Saprospiraceae bacterium
CACTAACCAAACAAATGGAAGATCAAATTTATAAAGCTCAGGATTTTACAAAAGAAAAACTCCCTAAAGGCACTTACGATAATTGCCAGTTTATCAGCTGTAATTTTTCGGGAGCGGACCTGTCAGAAGTAAATTTTGTAGAATGCAGTTTTGAGCAGAGTGATTTATCAACAGCCAATATTACGAATACTGCCTTTAAAGAAGTTCGCTTTTTGAATTGCAAACTTCTGGGACTGCGCTTTGATGAATGCAATCCGTTTTTATTGTCTTTGGATTTTGAAGAATGCCAATTGGACCTGTCTAATTTTTATCAATTGGACTTAAAAGGGACAGCATTTAAAAAATGTAGTTTGGTAGAAGTGGATTTCTCTGAGGCCAACCTCGGCGCTACCTCGTTCGTAGACACTAACTTAGCTGGCGCTACATTCGATCAAACGAACCTGGAAAAGGCAGACTTAAGTACTGCGGTCAATTACCAGTTAAATCCTGCTCGAAATAGAATACGAAAGGCCCGCTTTTCAAAAGCCGGATTAATAGGACTTTTAAGAGAGTTTGAAATAGAAATTGTCTAGAAGAAGCTCGAATAGTAGATACTCCAATATTCGAGCTTCTTCATTCAGACTCTTAAACGCGATCAACAACTAATTTGTAATTAGGATCTTCCACGACATTAACATCGATAATTTCTTCCGCGTTTTTAAGCAATAACATACAGTCTTTGCTCAGGTGCTTGAGGTGTACCTTCTTACCTACTTTATGGTAGCGTTCGGTAATTTTATTAAGGGCTTCTATCGCAGACATGTCGACCACCCGACTTTCCCGGAAATCAATAACTACTTCTTCAGGGTCGTTAAGTACATCAAATTTCTCATTGAAAACCGTAATAGAACCAAAGAATAGGGGACCGTAGATCTCATAATGCTTAACGCCTTCCTCATCAATTCGCTTACGGGCACGAATGCGTTTAGCATTATCCCAGGCGAAGACCAAAGCAGCAATAATAACACCAATGAGTACTGCCAAAGCAAGGTTGTGTAACACTGCAGTAACGAGCGTTACCAGGACCATAACAAAGATGTCTGACTTTGGCATTTTATTAATCGTCCGAAGGCTCGCCCACTCAAAAGTCCCGATAGCGACCATGATCATCAGGCCGGTTAAAGCAGCCATTGGTAATTGTTCCACAAGGCTGGCTCCAAACATAATAAAGATCAATAACATGACTGCTGCAACAATTCCAGACAAACGAGCTCTGGCACCTGAAGAGATATTGATCAGACTTTGACCGATCATCGCACATCCTCCCATTCCAGAGAATAGTCCAGAAAGAATATTAGCAGCTCCCTGTGCAACGGCTTCTTTATTTCCTCTACCTCGCGTCTCTGTGATTTCGTCAATAATATTAAGGGTAAGAAGACTTTCAATCAATCCAACACCAGCCATAATCCCCGCATAAGGGAGAATAACCATTAAAGTTTCTAAGGTGAAAGGGACCATCGGTATATGGAATGGAGGAAATCCACCCTGAATAGAAGCCATATCACCGACTGTCTTTGTATCGAGATTAAAGAAAATTACAATTCCAAAGATGGTTAAGATGGCGACTAAGGATGCAGGTATTGCTTTACTTAACTTCGGTAAACCCCAGATAATCAGCATGGTTATCAATACTAATCCAAGAAAAAGATAGAGGCTTGATCCAGTTAACCAGTCTCCATTCCCATCCTTGAATTGATCAAGCTGAGACATGAATATGATGATGGCAAGACCATTAACAAAGCCAAAAATCACCGGATGAGGGACTAATCGCATTAGTTTTCCTAAGCGTAGGACTCCTGCAGCAATCTGAATGAGCCCGGCTAAAATAACGCAGGCAAAAACATATTCAACACCATGAGATAGGGCTAAAGCCGCAATAACTACTGCTACAGCACCTGTCGCTCCAGAAATCATCCCAGGACGTCCTCCCAGAATAGAAGTGACTAAACCCATCATAAAAGCCGCATAAAGGCCCACTAGTGGGTCTAAACCTGCAATAAGTGCAAAAGCCACCGCCTCAGGGATGAGCGCCATAGCGACTGTTAAGCCAGACAGAACTTCAGTTTTATAATCTACTTTCTGAGATAAATCGAATAAATTGAAATACTTTTTCATAAATAACAATACGTAGGTGTCTGTCTCTGTGGGATTTAAACCCTTCAGAGCGTTGGATTAAAAACTTTTATTTGGATTATGGTTAAGAGAGAAAATGGTTAATAGTAGTACGCCAATTCAACACTGCTGTTGCGTTTGGGGCGGCAAAGGTATGTTTATTTTTGATACCATGAAATAGACAAGGATTAAATAGGTGTTAATATTCTTATATCTTATTTTTTTTATTTTATACTAGGATAAAGAAGGAAAAGTTTTTACTTTTACTCTACGGGCTTATCAATTGATACCTCACTCACCTAAACCATCCCTTGGACATTACTCTTCTTGCAATACCTCTATTGGGTGGGTTTTCGTTTTTTAACACCGAGGAACTTCGCATATCTGATCTTATCAGGTATTCTTCAATCAGTAGATACGTACGCCCTGTTAAGGCCTGACGGCTCTTATTTTTAAACGTACTATGAGAAACGATAACCAAAATTCACTCCTATGAAAATTCGATTTTACACGCTATTAGTAGGCTTACTTTTTTCCCCATTGTTTAATCTTCAGGCCCAAAGCTGCTTAACAGGCGGAGTTACCTTCAGTACTCAGGA
>JAHDHW010000274.1:2850-4498 GCA_020631105.1 Saprospiraceae bacterium
AAAACAATACCTGCAATTCAATTCTCGCTAAATGATAATGTGACGAATCTAGACCCACTCCTGGGTATAGATACCATAACTGGTGAAGTCGAAATAGAGGAAATGCCCAGATTGAAAGATTTGTCAGGTTTTGATTCTGTTAAGGTGGTACATGGTACTTTATTTATTAATAATAATGATAGCTTAACCAGTTTGACCGGGCTACAGAACATCAATGCCGTTGGTGGAAACCTAGTATTTAGAAATCATGCTGTCTTACCTAATTTCGAAGGCTTAAATGCTTTGAAAGAGGTTTGTGGCTTTGTAGAGATCCTCAGAAATGATGGATTAGTAGACTTTTCAGGACTTGATCAACTTATGTTGATAAAGCAAAAAGTTACCATCTCAAAAAACACTAAGCTACTCTCCTTTGCGGGTTTAGATTCACTACATACGATTTATGGAAATTTAGAAATTTTTGAAAACGATACTTTGTTGACGTTTGGCGGTATGTCTTCGCTAGATTCAATTGGAGGAGATTTCAAAATAGACCAAAATCCGTTTTTAAGAGACTTGAATGGACTAGAGCAGTTGACTTATACGGGACCACTAACGATTAACCTGAATGATTCTTTAATGGATGTTACGGCCTTAAATAATCTTCAGGAAGTAAGCGGGAAATTGGCTATATCTAATAACAACTCTCTGACAAGCTTAAGAGGATTCAACAATATAGATCCGGATTCGATAACTAGTTTGATAATAGAAAATAATGATGCTTTAGGGGAATGCCAGACTGCTGCTATCTGTAATATACTTGATGCGGTTACTGTTAATATTAGTATAGGGCCTAACGCTTCCGGATGTGATAGTGTAATGCAAGTTGAAGAGCAATGTCTTCTAGCACCATTACCTGTCGAGATGTTATACTTTAGTGGAGAGATGGTTGACAGAGTTAGCGTTTTGCAATGGGCGACGGCTTCTGAATTTAATAATGATGGCTTTGCAATTGAGCGTTCCGCAAACGGAAACAACTGGATCCAAATCGGATTCGTTGCAGGACAAGGAAACAGTAATCAACTTGCTAATTACAAATTCATTGACCGTCAGCCACTTTATGGTGAAAACTACTACCGCCTCCGGCAGATAGACTACAATGGTTCTTTTAATTACTCTGAGGTAATTGTCCTCCGAAATGAATCGGACAAAGTTGAGTTTAGGGCTTTCCCAAATCCTTCGGATCACGAAGTGACTGTAAACATAAATATCCCGAATGGGGTAGAGGGATTGATTCAGGTACAAGATTATCTGGGGAGGTTCATTTATCAGACTACTTTGAATGACCAAATGAGCTGGTCTCGAACTTTCCAATTCGAAACAAAAGGAATGTACTTCATTACGTTAAAAGTAGGGAATCAATTATACCACGAAAAAGTGATCTACACTGGCGGTAAATAATAAAGAAACTAATGGGCTAATCGTTTAAAAGAGAATGGGTAATGTTTTCCCATTCCTCTTTTAAACTAATATTCGGGCGCTGCTTTCCTGCACGCCGATACCAATAATCTGCGTTCCAGTTATCTCCTTCGACACGATGCAAGTAAGCATGTACCCAATCACAATTGGGGCCTCCTACTCTGTCTGCTAAATGATGCGCTTTTTCCCAGTC
>JAHDHW010000064.1:0-23343 GCA_020631105.1 Saprospiraceae bacterium
TTTAAGCGAAGCGGTAACTTGGAAGTGAGCTATGTTAGCAAGTTTGCAACTTGCGCCAAATAAGCCCCAGGTCATAATCCACTGCAAACCAACAAAAAACCCGTATCTTTGTTCCACTTTTTTAAATAATATAGAATGGAACAACATCGCCCTGTTACAGATTGGTTGCCGATCACGAAGAAAGAAGTAGAAATGCGTGGTTGGGAAGAGTTGGATGTCATCTTGATATCAGGGGATGCATATGTAGATCATCCAGCTTTTGGGACGGCAGTCATTGGTCGCATCATTGAAAGTGAAGGGCTTCGAATTGCAATTGTTCCTCAGCCCAATTGGCAAGATGATTTACGGGACTTTAAAAAATTCGGGAAGCCGAAAATGTTTTTTGGAGTGACATCAGGTTGTATGGACCCGATGGTTAATCATTACACAGCGAGTAAGCGTCGTCGTTCAACAGATGCTTATACACCTGGCGGTGCGGCGGGCTTTCGTCCAGATTACGCAGGAAAAGTGTACACAGAAGTTTTAAAAAAGCTATATCCTGATGTTCCAGTGGTCGTTGGGGGAATTGAAGCTTCTCTACGACGGGTGACACACTATGATTACTGGGCAGACAAGCTTTTTCCAAATTTCTTAAGTTTGAGTGGTGCGGATATGATTGTGTACGGAATGGGTGAGATGCCCTTACGTGAGCTGATCCGCTTACTAAAAAGAGGAGTGCCATTCGAATCTTTAAAGACGATCCCTCAAACGGCAGTTTTGCATCCACGAGATGAGGATATTCCAGTGAATAAAAACTGGGTAGATTTTCATTTAGCATCACACGAAAAATGTTTACGCGACAAGCGCAGCTTCGCGGCTAACTTCAAACATATAGAGCAGGAGTCTAATAAAGTTCAGGCTCGACGCCTAATCCAGGGTTGCGGTGATCATAACTTGATCGTTAACCCCCCTTATCCACCAATGACAGAAAAGCAAATCGATACATCATTTGATTTGCCTTACACCCGTACTCCACATCCAAAATATCGAAAGCGTGGTTCCGTTCCTGCTTACGAGATGATTCGGTTTTCAATTAATATGCACCGAGGTTGTTTTGGAGGCTGTAGTTTTTGTACCATTTCTGCTCACCAGGGGAAATTTATTGCTAGTCGATCCAAAGAATCGATTATGAAAGAAGTGGATCAGGTTACACAAATGCCTGACTTCAAGGGGTATATTAGCGACCTGGGTGGTCCTTCGGCAAATATGTATCGGATGAAAGGAAAGGATCAGGCGATCTGTGATCGTTGTGTGGCACCTTCCTGCATACATCCCGTAGTTTGTAATAATCTGGATACCAGTCATAAGCCACTGACGGAAATCTATAAAGAAGTTGACGCACATCCTGAAGTAAAGAAAGCATTTGTCGGAAGCGGTATTCGCTATGATTTGTTAGCGGACTCCTATAATAAAAACAACGATGGTAGCGGTGACGAATACATGGAACAACTAGTGACCTGTCATGTAGGAGGAAGACTTAAAGTTGCACCGGAACATACTTCTGACGAAACTTTAAAAATGATGCGTAAGCCTTCATTTAAGCATTTTCATGAGTTTAAAAAGAAGTACGACTTTTATAATAAGAAGCATGGTTTAAAGCAACCTTTAATCCCTTACTTCATATCCAGTCACCCCGGATCTACAGAAGAAGAAATGGCTAACCTTGCCGCAGAAACCAAGGATATGGGGTTTAAGCTGGAGCAAGTACAGGACTTTACGCCAACGCCAATGACCGTGGCTACTGTAGCATATTATACTGGATTACATCCATATACTTTACGTCCGATTTATACTGCGAAATCTCCAAAAGAAAAGAAGCGTCAGCATATGTTTTTCTTCTGGCATAAAAGAGAAAACCACAGAGCAATCCGAGATAAACTAGAATCTTTAGGTCGAGAAGATTTGATTGAGAAATTACTGGGAGATAAGAAGAAACACCAAAAGCGTGTAATCCTTAACGGTCGGCATAATGATAAGGTTATGAAGAAGTATAAACGGAAACGAAACTTTAAGAAGTAAGGTGTCAAAGTTTTAAAAACTAAAATTGAATAACCCTGGCTTCATTTTTATTTTTAACCGTATACACCAGATATAAACGCCCACCCGATTCATAGCTTATATACAATTCTAAATCCTTTTGATGCTTCTCCAAAGCTTCGATGAGTTCGTCTACCTTTTGCCACCGAGTGTTTTCTGGTAAAGCAGATTCTTCAACAATTTCAAAATTTGTTTTCGATAGATAACCAGAGAAAGCTACGGATTCTCTTACTTCATAAACAACGTTTTTGAAGTATACCCCGCTAAATTGGAGTTCAATGATCGAGTCGTCACTAAAAACATCTAAATACAGATTTTCCCCCGAAAGAATCTTAAATAAGTCCTCGTTACTAATAGAAGCATAAGTTTTGTCTTTTATCTTGATAGGGATAGAAGTCTCAGAAAATAAATCCATATACATAGTAGAGGTACTTGAGACGAGAGGTTGGCTTTGAATTAAGCCAATTGAATCCTCTACAGAATAAGCATAATTTTTGAGTAGTTTTTGATTCTTAATATTATAGATAGATAAATCTAATTTCTCTTTACTTGTAGTCAGATCAAAATATAGACTATCATGCAAAATGAAACTTCTTCCTGTGAATTTCCAGTCAGGGTTAAGTTTTGCCATTAAAATTTCTGCCTCTTCCTTTTCCCAGTTGAATCGTAAAACTCCTGCTTTAGGTTGTTTGGTATAATGTTTTAGGCTATTGATGCTTATTAATTGACCTAAGTCGAGGTAAATGTCTTCATCTTCAATATGGAAATTCAGATTGAAGTAAGGAGATAAAAAATCAACTTCAGGTAAAGCGTGTTTTCCTTTAATACCAATCTCATCATATAATGGTCTGAGTTGGATAGATTTCTTCTCAAAAACTCCCGCCCCCCGATATCTATAGAAATGATAGGTCAAAGGATTTAGAGTCATTCTCACAGAGATGAATTCTTTGTTGTTCAACATCCGACCAACAAAGAAATTCTCCTTTTTATGGTTGTCAAAAACTTGACTGTTCTTTTTAAACTTTACGCCATCCTTATATTCATAGGTATGTATTGCGAAAGGTTTCTTTGAATATTTAAAAGCCAAGAATTCCCCTTTATAAAGCAGCTCTGATAATTGCTTCTGTGTCTTATGAGCGGGAAGTATTTTTTCGAAATGCTCATTAAGTGTATGTTTCTCCGTTTTATACAAATGTATGGTACTCTTTTTATCCTGATAAAAGAAATAAAAATAATCCTCATCATTAAATGATTGAATCAGCGTAAATCTTCTTTTGGTTTTGAAATACTTGGAGGTGGATTGCCCACCAGGTTTGATTAAAGTAAACTGAAGATGCTTCTTGCTCTGAAAAACCAATATGGTATTTCCCTTTTGATCAGAAATTTGTTGAATATCTTCAACTGAAGACAAGGAGTTGTCTAACTCAATATTTGCATACTCCGTCTGTCCAATGCTTGTGGAAATGAAAAAGAAAGAGAGCAGTAGTAAGCTTAGAATTATGCTGTTTTTGAGGATGGACATTGTGGATGGTATTATGAGAAAACTAATCGTAAGAAGAGTTTTAAAAAACGCTTCTTACGATTAGCCAAAGCCAAAATGTAGATTTAGGCTCTACGTACCAAGCGAAGGACAAACAACAAGACAAGTGCGCCACCTACAGCAGTAAATACGCTCGCCAAGCTTAATCCTCCAATTTCAGCCCCACTGATGCCTAATTTTGGAGCTAGCCAGCCTCCAATGAAACTACCTAAAATACCTACAACAATACTCTCTACTAAGCCCATGCTACGATCCTTTACCAAGATGCTTGCGATCCATCCGGCAACTGCTCCCAGGAGCAACCAAATTAAAATACTTTCTATTGACATAATTATAGTTTGTTGGTTAGAAAATAATTTAGCGTACGCAACGACAGGACATTCCCCAATGCGCATAACGACGATCAATTTTTAGTGCTCGGTCGTTTCCTCTAAATTCAGCAACCCATACCTGATCTCCGGCCGTATTTTCGGAGGTGAGGTAATAGCCGATCTGGCCTGTTTGTAAATAAGCCTTATGGTAGAATCCGGCTTGCGTTAATTGTAGCTTTGAGATTTCTTTTTCACTTAATGTATTCCAATCATTTCTTGTCGGGAGGCGCCAGCCATCGGGGCAAAGTTGGCGAGCAGCATTTAAAGTATATAGCCGACCCTCGCCTGAATTTTTTGATGGCCAGGACTCTGCTGTTTCGATATTTATATCTTCAGCTGACCATTCGAGGTTTCCTAAAGTGACCATTGGGAAAGTGGCAGCTGGCCTGATGGAAGTTTTTTCATCGGTCGTCAGTACTTCAGAGGCATTATTATTATCGGAGGGCTGTTCCTTTGGGACGTCTATCTTAGTGCTGGTATCAGTCTTTGGTGAAGTTGTAAATGCCTGATTGATTAGAAAAGATACCAGTGCAAAACCTCCAAGGCCGGCGAATGCATAAAGGACTAATCTCATAAGTGAGGTACTTCCAGATGAATCGCTCGTGGTTTTTTCAATGGTTTTAGTTATTGTTTTCTCTGGGGTGGTCACCTCCTCTAAATCCTTCGTGGGGGACACGGATGGATCGTCACCCGAACGGATCGCTGTACTAATCCGAATGATCTCATCCACTATTTGCTTGAGCGCCTGATCAGGATTTTGCCAATGTTTATCCGTAACAGCTTTTGCATTTTTAGGAAGTATTTGAAGATTAGCGAGTGGGGTTAATTGCCAGGTACAGTCGCGAAGTAAAACTGGGATGACGGTAGCCTTTCCAGATTCACTGAGTTTAAGGGCTTCCCCCATTTCTTTTTCGTAAAGGTGTTCCGAAGCAAAAAAATCAGCACTTAATAATAAGACAATGACTTCTGCAGCTTCCATCGCTTCGCGCGCTGCTTGAGCCTTATCAACTCCTATTTCTATCTCGCCATCATGCCAGGCATCTATGAGTCCTATCCGTTCTGCGGCGGACAATTGATTACGCAGACGCTCCATCCAGGCGGAATCTTGCTGCGCATATGCGATATAAACATCTACAGTCATGAAATCATGCGGTTATTATAATCATATGGAGATGCCAGTATTCCGGAATACTTTCGAGGACTAAGGTTTGGTTTTACCAGGTACCGTCGTCTTCTAGCATCAACATGATTTTGTCTATTAATTCTGGGCAGTCGATTACGAGGTTGTCTCCTTTAATGCTTACCCGACCGCTGGCGTAATCGCTTTTCGAAAAGCTGACAGATACGCCATCGGCAGAAGCTCGATAGGTATAGTGTTTTTTGAGTGTGCCTTTATCTACCCGTACTTCATTGTCTAAGGGGATATGATTATCCTTTAGGTAATTTTGTACAACGGATTCTTCACCATAAAAATGCTGATCGAATTTGTCTAATTCAATCGTTTTTTGTGGACTTTGAGTAGCAAAGGCTCTTACCTCATTTCGGAATTCTTCTTCTTCCATTGGTTGTCCAGTGTCATGGCTAATTGGAAGTGGAAGTTTATCAACAACATGTAGGAATGTTTCCGTCATCGCCTTACTGCTCTGTGGCTCATCAAGTCCCACCCAATTCGTGAAGTACTCCGCAATTACTTTTTGATTGCTGCCGTGACGGATAAGGTCTACAAATCTTCCACTGTTTGTTTGGAATTTTTGTAGCTGTATTCGGCAAGCCATAGCTAGTTTTGAGGTATCGACATGTGTAATATCTGTTAACTCAAAAGATTTTCTGTCTTCGTTTTTAAGGAAGACAATGCCCTGAGTATCGCGTACTAAGTAAATTGACAAAATGCGGTTGCCTCCATGCTCGAATAAGGTATAAACGAAATAACCTCCTTTAGCTCCAATAGAACCTTCCAGGTCCTGTTGCAAAGTTTGCATCGTGTCTTTAGAAAAAGTAATAAAAGCTTCTTCAGAATAATCAGCCTCTGCCAATAATTGTAAATGGCCTGGGAACAATGCATCCTCAGGAGAACTTAAAGATCCGTGTAGCAAGTCACTCTTAGAAACGAAGGTGTCATTAAGCACGCGGACGAGATTATCAGATTTGTTATTAAGTGGAATCGTGCGATCAGATAAGAATAATTGAGTGTCACCGGAGTCGGCTTCTTTATCTAATTCGTGTATGATGATTTTCTCGATATAGATATCCATAGCAAGTTGGTTAAGTTTTAATAGACACAATATAATAAAAAAAAGGGAGCGAAAAGTATCCTCTAATCCGGAGCAGTTTAGATAGGTTTTTCTGGGGATGAAATGGCATAAAACGATACGGGAGCAGCCCTTTCGTAAAGTCTGCTCCCGTATGATTTATGTTAAAGATATTTTATCTGCAAACTCGCTTATTTAGTAAATACTAAATGATTGTCTTTGGATAAATCTTTATTGTATTTATAACCATCAACGTTAAAACGTTTTAGGTGTGCAACGTCAGTAACACGATTCTTGACTATTTTATGGGCCATTGTACCTCTTGCTTTTTTAGCATTGAAGGAGATGACTTTGAATACACCATTGCGGTTTTCTTTGAAGTCAACGTCAACGATATTACCTTCGACGAGTTGTTGTTTTACGGCGCCGAAGTATTCCTTTGATGCTAAATTTAGAACAATGTCAGATTTTGCTTTTTTCAAATCTTTATTGATGAGGTCTGTAATTTTAGTATCCCAAAATTCGTAGAGGTTTTTCTTGCGCCCGGTTTTTAGCGAAGTCCCCATCTCCAATCTATATGCCTGCATGAGATCTAAAGGCCTTAATACACCATAAAGCCCAGAGAGGATTCGAATATGACTTTGTGCAAACTTCATATCATCCTGGTCAAAACTCTCTGCTTGTAATCCGGTATATACATCTCCATCAAAAGTTAGAATGGCGGGTTTCGCATTTTCTTTTGTGAAAGGCGTTTCGAATGATTTATAGCGCTTAGAATTGAGTTCTGCTAATTGGTCGCTAATCTTCATCAAATCTTTTATGGACTTGATGGATTGTTTCTTGAGTTTGTTCACAAGTGTTCCACTTTCTTCCAGTAAACGTGGCTGCGTGGTGCCTTTTTGTTTCGTGGGTTCTAAGTTCAGGCTTTTTGCAGGCGACAAAAGTACGATCATGATATAGTAGATTTACGAGTTTTAAGACTAAATTATTCAAGTAGAGCAACAGCTTCCTACTTAGAAAGTTCGCGCAAATATAAGGCTACTTCACTTTTTTGGGATAATCAGTTACTTTTTTCGTTCAGTAACGAAAATAACTAATTGTTCAAGAGCTGTGCGAGCTGGGCTCTCTGGGAAAGTATGTAAGATTTCGAATGCTTCTTCACGATATCGAAGCATCGCTTCTTTTGCATATTCAATACCTCCGCTTTGGTTGACGAAGTCGATTACTTCTTTTACTTTATCTTTCTTATCGTGATCTTTTTTAACAATGCGAAGCATTTTACGCTTTTCACTAGTGCTTGCGTTATTCAGGGCGTAGATTAAGGGCAAAGTCATTTTCTTCTCTTTAATATCAATCCCTAATGGTTTGCCAACATCATCGGTACCGAAGTCGAAAAGGTCATCCCGTATTTGAAAAGAGATTCCAATTTTTTCGCCGAAATCCCGCATTTTGTTAATTACCTCAGGGTCCTCAGTGGTAGAGGCAGCCCCTACACAGCAAGCTGAGGCAATAAGAGAAGCTGTTTTTTGTCTTATGATTTCATAATAAGAGCTTTCGGTAATGTCCAGACGACGTGCTTTTTGACTCTGAAGTAATTCTCCTTCGATAACTGATTTTACAGCTTCAGAGAGTAGTTCTAAAGTTTGAAAATCTTTATTTTTTAGCGCAACTAGTAACCCTTGAGAGAAAAGGTAGTCACCGACGAGGACAGCGATTTTGTTTTTCCAAAGCGCATTAATCGAGAAAATACCACGTCTTTCATTCGCATCATCCACTACGTCATCATGAATAAGGGTAGCGGTATGTAATAATTCCACCATAGAAGCAGCGACGTAGGTTGACTCATTGGTCTTGCCAAAGAGTTTGGCACATAGAAAAACGAACATTGGGCGAATCTGCTTTCCCTTTCGTTTGACAACATAATGTAGAATGGTGTCCAGTAAAGCTACATGGCTTTTCATGGAATCACGGAAGTGTTTTTCAAAATGAATTAGCTCTTCTGCAATCGGACCTTTTATGACATCTAAGGACTTAACCATTCGTTTGTTTTATTGCTGCGTAAGATACGTCTTTTAGGGCAAAGCCTGTTATCTATATAAACAGCCTGTTAAATAGAATTGTTGTCAGGGTTTGGAATACCTAAAATTTTATATTTTTACGACTGGGTGCTAATGCTCCTTTTTACTAAACAGCTGCTCTGTGCTTCAACTATTCCGTACCAACCAGATTGCCTTTAATTTATTATTGATTGTATACATACTTGCAATCAGGGTAGGGGCTTTTTTTGTGGATTACCCTGAAATGAAAGTAGGGGAGTATGGAGTCTTGAGTGATTGGGTGTATCAATGGGTAGATTATAATAGCCTTTGGGGGATTGGTATTGCGGCCTTTCTGGTGTTTGTCCAAGCACTGATCATCAATATTATTGTAGCGAAATTTCGGATGGCTAACTCCGTTAGCTTGCTTCCAGGCGTGTTTTATGCCTTATTGGCCAGTATGTTCCCAGAGTTCTTAATGTTGACACCAGTCCTAATTGCAAATACCTTTTTTTTATTGGCAATTTGGGAGTTGTTTGAGACTTACCGACGAAATGATGCCGCTGGAAGTATTGTAAATGTTGGATTCTGGTTGAGTATAGCTAGTTTGTTTTACTTTTCAGAGATAAGCTTTGTTTTGCTGGCAATGTTTGGATTAAGTGTGCTAAGGGTTTTTAGGTTGAGTGAGATGCTGATGGTTTTGATTGGTTTTGCGATACCCTATTTTATAGCGAGTGTTTATTTCTTTTGGAATGATCAACTTGGCGAATTCTGGCAATCGCAGGTATTGGATGGTTTTTCCTTTTTTGATTTTGGGTTTACATGGGATATGATCAATATCCTTAAGCTTGCAGCGCTCGGGGTGTTAGTTTTAATTGTTTTGTTGAGCATCGGGAGTTATGCTTCAAAACGAAGTATTCAGGCTCAGAAGAATAATACAGTTTTGTACTGGTCTATCTTTATTGCAGCTATTTCTTTTGTTTTTCAAACGGATATTCCGTTTTACCATTTGTTGCTGTTTATTGTTCCTGTTGGGACTCTATTATCTTTCAATTTTCTTCAACTTTCCTCAAGGATTGCGGAGTCCCTGCACTTATTGTTATTTGTAGGTGTGCTGATTTGGCAATTTCACCCATTTTGGTTGGCATAAAGCAGCAATTAATACAATCTCAAGAATATTGAATCGTTATTGCTATCGGCAAACTTATTGATAGAAGATAAACAACAAAAACATTTTAACTTATGCTAAATAGAACTTTACTAACATTACTTATAGTATCTGGCTTGATAGTACAATCTTTTGCTCAGTTATCGCCTGTTAGCTGGTCCTTTGGTGTTGCGTCAGCAAGTGCAGAAGAGTTTGATGTGACCATTTCTGCGAAGATTGATAAAGGCTGGTATGTTTATTCTCAGTTTTTGGATGATGGTGGCCCTGTGCCTACTTCAATTGTTTTTGAAAGCGAAGGAGTTGAACTGGTTGGAAAATCTACAGAGGTTAGTGATCATCGAAAAGAAGGGTATGATAATATCTTCGAGATGAACTTGATTAAATTCGGAGAAAAAGTTGATTTCAAGCAAAAGATAAAGGTCCCAAACGGGACAAAAGCCATAAAAGGTTATTTAACCTTTATGACTTGTAATAATGAAAGTTGCCTCCCTCCAACTGATGTTGATTTTGAAATAGTGCTTAAATAGTCTATTCTAAGGTTAAACAAGGTTAATAAACTTTGCCCTTTCGTCAGAAACCAGCGTAATTGACTTGCGTATAAGTAATTGGCAGTATGTTCCACGACATACTGCCAATTGTTTATCCGAGCCTAATAAGTTATTTTTACAGATCAAAAAAATATACGTTTATGCGTAGAGCGATCATATTACTACTTACTGTTATTTCAATACATATTTCGGGCTTTGGCCAAATCCTGGAACCAGTAGAATGGACCTGGGAGGCAAAGCACCTTAAGGATAATACCTTTCAATTAGTTTATAAAGCGAAGATTGATGATGGATGGGCAATTTACTCCCAGTATCTGGAGAGTGATGAAGGACCTATCCGAACCAGCTTTGAGTATGATGAAGGAGGCTTTGAACTCGTCGGAAAGAATGAAGAATCCGGAGGACGTGAAGAGTCTTTTGATAAGGTATTCGAAATGAATTTGATCAAATTCAAAAAAGATGCTGTATTTACACAGCAAATCAAAGTATCGGATTACTCTAAACCAATCACTGGTTATCTAACCTTTATGACTTGTGATGATAGCCGTTGTCTTCCTCCTACTGATGTAGATTTTAATTTTTTGTTGAAGGAACCTTCAGGTGCTTCTGCTGCTACTGAAAAGGCGGAGCCGGAAGTGAAACAAGAAACTATTGCTGCGGCGAGTAATGATAATAATTCCACAAGCTCTTCAGCGAACGCTGCGCAGGAATTAGCGGTTGAGGAAGCATCAGCGAATGAAAAGAATAATCAGGCGGAAAATACAACAGCAGAAAAGATTGAGCCTAAGTCAATTACTTCTGAGGATGTTCCTACAGAAGAGCCAGCCAAAGGAGGATTTAAAGATCCGGTTAGCTGGACTTTCAATGTGGAGAAACGGGAGGATAACCTTGTTCAATTGGTCTTCAAAGGTACTATCGATGATGGCTGGTATGTTTATTCGCAAAACCAGGAAAGTGAAGACGGACCTCTGCCAACAGAGTTTTTATTCGACGAGGCAGAGCATTATAGTTTGCAAGGAGCGGCTGTGGAAACGGGAGGATTGAAAAAGGCGTATGATGAAGTCTTTGAAATGGATGTGAATAAGTTTACGAAGGAAGCAATCTTTACCCAGAAAATTGAGGTGAAAGATGAAACAAAGCCTATCACAGGGTACTATACTTTTCAGACTTGTGATAATAAGCAGTGTAAGAAGTATGATATTGATTTCTTCGTTGACCCTGCTGCGGGTACTGCGTTTCTTGGTGAAGAGGCGATGGCTCGAACAGATGCCTTTAATGCCGGAGGAGATATTGCCGGTACGAAAGTCGGACCTCAGATGGAAGGAAATGTGATCAATCAGGAAATTGCCAGTATCCGAACTACACTGAAAGATCCAGTTGGTGAATGTGGCGGTGGAGGAAATGAAGATGACGGATGGTTCTGGGCTTTTATATTTGGATTTGGTGGTGGATTATTGGCTTTGATTACGCCTTGTGTTTTTCCAATGATCCCATTGACAGTAAGTTTCTTTACTAAAGGTAGTGATAGTCGTGCAGCCGGGATACGAAATGGGTTGATCTATGGCGCATCTATTATTGCTATTTATGTTTCACTAGGACTTGCGGTGACCGGAATATTCGGCCCGGAGGCATTGAATCAATTGTCAACACACTGGTTATCTAATCTATTATTCTTTGTGGTATTTATAGTGTTTGCGATTTCTTTCTTTGGGTATTTTGAAATTACCTTACCGAGCTCCATTGCAAATAAAAGTGATCAGATGGCGGATAAAGGTGGAATGATTGGAATCTTCTTTATGGCGGCAACATTGGCAATTGTATCTTTTAGTTGTACCGGACCAATTGTCGGAACTGCCCTTGTACAAACTGCCAGTAATCCCGTCGGACCATTCTTTGTCATGCTTGGATTCTCTTCTGCCTTGGCATTGCCATTTGGATTATTCGCTGCTTTTCCAGCCTGGCTCAACTCGATGCCGCGCTCTGGTAGCTGGATGACGAATGTAAAAGTGGTACTTGGATTTATCGAGTTAGCGTTGGCCTTAAAGTTCTTCAGCGTTGCGGATTATACTTACCATTGGGGAATATTGAAATATGAATTATTCATGGGACTTTGGGTTTTAATCGCGGCAGCGATGACCTTGTATTTGTTTGGGTATATCCGTTTTCCACATGATAGTAAGGTGACCAAACTTTCAAAGACCCGTCTTGGTTTTGCACTGGCTTCTCTGGCGCTGACGGTATATTTAGCGACAGGTTTTACTTATGATGATGTGACCAAATCTTATGCTCCGCCAGCCTTAATGAGCGGATTGGCTCCACCTGCTAGCTATAATTTCTTTTTAGAAGGACCAAAAGTTGATAAAACTTTGAAGGATCGATTCCCTTCTTTGACTAAGTGTGCAAACGACTTAGATTGCTTTAAAGATTATTATGAAGGGATGGCTTACGCGAAAGAAACGAACATGCCGGTGTTATTAGACTTTACAGGCTATGGATGTGTGAACTGTCGAAAAACGGAGGACTTTATATGGTCGGAGCCACCAGTACGAGAGAATATTGATCAGAATTTTGTTTTGATTTCTTTATACGTTGATGATCCAACTAAACTAGACGAAGTACTTGTATCAGCGAAGCGAAATAGTAAGATTCGGAATGTTGGTAATAAATGGGCCGATTTTCAGATCGTCAACTTCGAAGGTAATGCTCAACCCTTATACGTGATTATGTCGGCAGATGAAAAAGTGCTTGCTTATCCTCGTGGGTATGAAGAAGGCTGGGAAAGTTATAATTCCTTTTTAGATTGTGGTTTGGATACTTATCGGAATTACCAGAAAGGCACGATAGGGCAGAAGTAAACATCAGTCATCAGTTATGAGTCATAAGTCATAATCACCACATGACTTATGACTTATGACTCATGACTGATGTTTTATGACTCATGTTTGATGACCTACTTCGGTAAGTGAATGATATATTTTTTCTTCCCTTTGTTCGTCAGACTTGCGGATACTAACCAGGGGTTATAAACCTTTAGCATACGATAGCTTACGCCGTATTTTTTAGCAAAATCTCCCCAGTTTTCAATACTGCCATCAACCTCAATTTGATCATAATTATCCAGCGGCGGATATTTTTCTGACTCTTCAATCATAAAGCCATATTCCTTATGGTCGCTTAAGATTTCCTTGATCGCAAGAATTCGAAATACATACCTAGCGGTTTCCTGATTTAAATTCAAATCATAGTAAGATTCAGAACGTTGTAATTGAGATTCTTTATTCAGGCGGTTTCCTCCGACATTATATGCAGCGGCAGCCATTGTCCAGGAGCCAAATTTCTTCTTTAGAGATTTAAGATATTTACAAGCGGCGTAAGTCGCTTTTTCTAAGTGGTAACGTTCGTCTACTTCGCTACTCACCTCCAGGCCATATTCTTTTCCAGTACCTTTCATAAACTGCCAGACACCTTTAGCACCAGCTGGTGAAACGGCATTGCTCAAATTACTTTCGGCAACTGCAAGGTATTTAAAGTCATCCGGGATGCCTTTTTCTGCGAGTATGCGTTCAATCGTTGGGAAAAAACGTGCTGTTCGTTTTATACTAAGGATGGTATTAGAGTGCCAGTAAGCATTTCGGAGTAATTCTAAGTCTAAGCGTTCCTTAATGTCAAAATTGTCCATCGGTACAGCTTCACCAGCGAATGAAAAAGGTTTATCCAAAGGGATAGATTCTACTACCTGAGGAAGCTTACCTGTTGATTCAGTAGTTGAATTTGTCATTAGTTTGCCAGCAGTATGTTCGCCGGTGTAAGAACTAAATAAAAAGAAACCAATGATTGCAATAAAAGCAAAAGCATACAAAGAAAAGGAAGTCGCTCTAGACATAATCTGCTTGTTTGATCTGTTGTGAATAGTTTGGGTGAAAGTGCTAAGTACTAAGCACTACTGCTAAATAAACGGAATACTTTTGATTCCTACTATCTACACTACGATAAAACTAACAGAAAAGGTACCAAGAATAGGAAAAAGGCGTGTTGCTAAGCTTTTTTTACCCTTGGGCGCTTAAAGATGGGAACAGTTGAACATGGTTCGCCATACATGATACTTTGTGCAAAGGGACGAAGCTTTCGAGTCAATTCTACATATGCCGAAGGAGGGACTGGTTTGTCGCTACACCCTTTGATGACAATACGTTTTTGATCGTAGGAGCTTGCATCAATTTTGCTCAAAGCTTCATTGAAATGAACTTTATAAAAATTTTCAGTGTCACCCTGGAAAATTTGCGTGGCAAAAGGCTCTGCATAGGCCGTGACCAACATATACGCCCAAACCGGAATTATAGCGTCCGTAGAACAATAGACGACCAGGTTTTTATTTTCATACTTTGACCAATCATGTTCTTTGAGTGCTGCACGAAAATCTTTCTCCTTTAGGATCAACTCCATGAAGAGGTAGTCCTTGAGATCAAAAACAACTACTTCCTCTGTAGGGAAAAAATCCTCTAGATTTATGGTAATTAACCCGCTGTTTGCAACTCTATTAACTAATGGTTCCATATGATATTCAATTATTCTTCTTCAAGAGCTCCATTCAATGCTTCAATCGAAACATCTGCCTGGGATATTCCCTCTTGAGGTTTTTGTAATTCCTCTGAAGTTACTTCGCCCTCTGATGCTGCGCTATCAACCGGGACAAAATCTTCTTCAATTGGAGCTGCTTCACCAACTTCACTATCCGGAGCTCTGAAATCCTTAGGTTTTGGTAAGTCTTTCAGACTTTGAATCCCAAAATAGTCCATAAATTTTTCAGTAGTACCATATAATAATGGTCGGCCAGGAGTATCAGCTCTTCCTAATATAGTAACCAACTCCTTCTCCAAAAGTTTTTGAATAGAGTAATCACAACTTACACCTCTGATTTTTTCCATCTCAGATTTCGAAACGGGTTGTTTATACGCCACCAGGGCCAATGTCTCTAAAGCTGCTCTGGATAATCGCTTTTTTGTAGTCTGCTTTAAATAAGTCCCTACGGTATTATGGTAAGCTCCTTTTGTTAAAAATTGAAAACCTTTGGCGATTTCAACTAGTTCAAAAGCAAAAGCTTCCTCTTTATAACGATTACGGATTTCTTCCAGGGCACTATCAAGATCTTCCTCCTTAAATGGGGTTTCGAAGGTCTCTTCTAAGCAAGCAAGTATATCTTCCTTCTGAATAGGATGCTCAGTGGCAAAAATCAAACTCTCTACATGTTGGGTCAATAATTCCAAAATCGAAATGTTTAGATATGGTTTAGCCAACAAAAATAAGGAAAATCCTTTGTTTTTAAGGCTTATACTGCGGAAAGATGAGGAATAATAAATACTAATTCCAGCAGCGATCGTCTACCTGTTTTTGAAAAGGGATATCTCGAACCAGGCGATGATAGGTGTTAATATTATTTCTTGGATTGTCGGACGGCGAAGCTTGTTGAAAATAGATGTCTGCAAGACCTTTGATCCCCTTTACATCATAAGCAATATCTACTAAGCAGGCTACATGCAGAGAGTCAAACTGTGGATTCAAATCTATATGTTGCCGAATTGCTCTTCTTCGGTATAACCCAATCTGTTTTTTAGTGGGGCGATTATAGTCTATTTTATTAAGATTGGGGTTGACCGGAGCATAGGTGACCATAAACTCATCTCCTTCTTCGAGTGGCATTCCGTTTTCCAGTACTACAATAGATCCGTCTTCAGCTTTGATTTCACCAGAATAGGAGGTACCATTTACGATATAAAAGTAAGTGACTTCAGAAGGAGATACTTTGAGTATTTTGGCTTCGACTTCTTTACCTTGGTCTCGTAGCTGGACTTGGGAATACTGAGCACTTGGAATATTTCTTTGCCGAACCATAAAGTAAGTAACAGCAATGACTACCGCGATTATACCTGCCAGAAACATTAAGGATTGTTTGAAATGTTTTCGCTCTATCTTTTTCCGTAATCGATTGCGTGGGGTATCCGCCTGTTTATTAATCTCGAAACCATAAAGGAACTGGCCATTAGATTGCTTCTCAATGGATATTTCACATAGTTGTTCGTCGATAAAGAAGGTATAAGTCTTATCGTCCAGAACAGAAAAATCAATCAGTATAATATTGGAATCACAATAAACCAGAAGATGGCCGCTTTCTGCGCCATGCATTAGTCCAACGTGATGTTGTTTGCCGTTATCGGCCAGGTATGTCCAGTTGAAGCGGTTCAAGTAAGCGTTATTTCATTCAAGATACTTTGATATGCAAAAGTAAAATAGGGTCTACGCAAGAATAACCTTTATCCCATAACTCAAAATTGTAATAAAAGATACATTAACAATTAGGAAATGGTTACATTGAGTAGAGTCAATGCTGTTAGT
The DNA here is from genome assembly GCA_020631105.1 of Saprospiraceae bacterium. GTDB lineage: Bacteria > Bacteroidota > Bacteroidia > Chitinophagales > Saprospiraceae > JAHDHW01. The sequence continues at coordinate 16,379 of JAHDHW010000064.1, forward strand.
TATAGGTTTAATAGCAAAAAAAGCACCAGATACTAACGGAAGAGAAGGATCTCTTTTTTTTACTATTAATAATAGAACGACTAGGACTCCCATAAACTATAAATTCGAAATTATGACTTCATCCGAAAGAGCGGCTTTAAAAACAAAAATTAGCGAAGCAATTGCAGAAATGCATGAAAAGATGAAAGGCCTGGAAGAAATGGCTAAGCCAATCAGCCCTGAAAATTCGATTGGGAGAGTGAGTCGGATGGATGCCATCAATAATAAAAGTGTGGCTGAAGCTGCCTTACGCTCAGCAAAACAAAAACTCTCAAAGCTAAAAATAGCATTAAGTAAAATCGATAGCCCGGAATTTGGGATATGTGTGTTTTGCAAAAATCCGATCCCTGCTGCAAGATTAATGTATATGCCGGAAAGTACGAGGTGTGTGCGCTGTGCGGATCGTTAGGGAGGGGTAAAAAAGAACAGGGTACCAGCGTAAAGATTACGTAGCACCCTGTATAACCCCAAAAAACCAAATGAAAACAATTTCTTTATATGCTCTATCGAGCTTGACAGCGATGTTCTAGGGGTGATTGATCAAAGCTGATTATTATTTTTTTAGAAAATCTACTCTTTTGCAATTTTCAATATTAAGACGAAGCTTTTTTGAAAGGTCACACTTTAGAGAAAATTTGTTTATTATCTAAAGAAATGAAGTCTGAATCCTCGCTTAATTTTAATATAAACAATCTTTTTTTGAGATTGTTTGCCTACAACTTACCATATTGGTATTCCTATCTTGTGATAGATAAGAAAAAAACAACAATAAAATGGTTGTAAATTCAGCAATAACACTAAATTGACTGTGCTATAACTCTGAAATTTATATAAAGTTCAGGAAAGTATACAGCAAAGTTAAAAAAATGTTAAAAATTAATTGCTTAACTGAGGAATCAATATTTATAAAAGGGAGTATTAATGGCAAAGATAAAAAAAATTTATGTATGTACCAATTGTGGAGCAAATTCTCCTAAGTGGATTGGAAAATGTCCTAGTTGTGACGAATGGAATACTTATCATGAGGAGGTACTAACAAAGGAAACCAAACAAGAGGAAAAAAGAAAAGCATGGCAGGAGCCTAATGATCAGCGTAATCCCACACCTATTCCTCTGTCTGAAGTAGTAGCTGGAGAACGCCCCAGGCTCGTTACACCGGACCAGGAACTTAACCGGGTTTTAGGAGGTGGGATCGTCCCTGGCTCTTTGGTCTTAATTGGGGGACAACCAGGAATAGGGAAGTCAACCTTAATGCTGCAAGTGGCATTATCAATTCCGGTAAAAATATTATATGTATCAGGAGAAGAAAGCGAAGAGCAAATAAAAATGCGAGCTGACCGGATCGGAGAAATGCAGTCTAATTGCTATATCCTGACAGAAACAAATACGACTAAGATTCTCTCTCATGCAAAAGCACTTGATCCGGATTTAGTAGTCATTGATTCTATACAGACTTTATCTTCTCCGCATCTTGATTCTACTCCTGGGAGTGTTTCTCAAATTCGGGATTGTACCTCTGAGTTACAACGGTTTGCTAAAGAGACCGGAATCCCGGTTTTTGTGATTGGACATATTACAAAAGATGGTGCGATTGCCGGACCAAAAATTTTAGAGCATATTGTAGATGCCGTCCTACAGTTTGAAGGAGATCGTAATTACACCTACCGGATTTTAAGAACGATTAAAAACCGTTTTGGATCAACGGACGAGCTAGGGATTTATGAAATGCAGGCAAGCGGCTTAAAGGAGGTTTCTAATCCTTCGGAGTTGTTAATTTCCCAAAATGAAGAAGAGTTAAGTGGAAGTGCGATTTCTGCTACGATGGAAGGAATGCGTCCGATGCTAATCGAAACGCAGGCACTGGTGAGTACGGCAGTTTATGGAACGCCGCAACGATCAGCGACAGGTTTTGACCTGCGAAGACTAAATATGCTACTAGCGGTTTTAGAAAAACGCATGGGATTCCCTTTTGGACAAAATGATGTGTTCTTAAATATTGCGGGAGGTATTCGCGTCGATGATCCTGCGATTGACCTCGCAATTGTAGCGGCCCTGATTTCTTCCTTACAAGATATCTCTGTTCCTGATGATACTTGTTTTGCGGGAGAGGTTGGTTTGTCTGGAGAGATCCGTGCGGTCGCCCGGATTGAGCAAAGAATTCAGGAAGCAGATCGTCTAGGGTTTAAACAAATCTTTATTTCAAAGTATAATCTTAAAGGTTTGGATATGGGCCGCTTTGATATTGACATTTTTACAGTATCTAAGGTAGAGGAGCTTTACCGAAACCTGTTTCAATAAAAAAGCAATTTCTTCTAACAAATTCTTGAGACCAACTGTTCTAGTATTACAACTAACTTACTATTTATGGCTTCTTATCCTGTAGTATTGTTTGATGGTGTTTGTAATCTCTGTAATGGAATCGTTAAATTCTCTTTGAAACGAGATCGAAGAGGAGTATTACGCTTTGCCTCTCTGCAATCAGATGCTGGCAAAGAAATTCTACGGGAGCATGGAATTGATGAAAATCAGATGGACACCTTTGTGTTTGTTGAAAATGGGCAAGCATTTACACGTTCTACAGCCGGCCTGAAGCTATTTAGGAGTTTTGGTTTTCCATGGGCACTTTTATATGTTTTTATTATTATCCCCAGCCCTGTCCGAAATGCTATCTATAATTTTATAGCACGTAATCGTTATCGTTGGTTTGGCAAAGAAGATTCCTGTATGTTACCTAGTCCTGAAGTAAGGGCACGTTTCCTAGGTTGATTCCTTGAACTTTGTTGGTTTAATCCTTAATTTCGCAGCGCTTTTTCTGTGAGCCGATATATCATGGAACTAAGCACTTCTATTTTTCGTATTAGAACTTCAAATAAGCATAACGTCATGCCGCGACATACAGAAATTAAGAAATTATTACAATCACCACCCGTTGGTGAGCAGGTGACCGTCCAGGGATGGGTGCGGGCTTTTAGAGCACGTCGATTTATTGCATTGAACGATGGATCGACTATTAAAAACCTTCAAATAGTTACGGATTTTGAGCAAATGGATGAAGAGGTATTGAAAAAGATTTCTTTTCATGCTTGTATCCGTGTAACTGGTCAACTTATAGAATCGCAGGGAGCGGGGCAATCTGTTGAAGTGATCGCTGAAAAAGTAGAAATACTCGGCGAAGCAAATCCGGAAGAATATGCTTTGCAACCTAAGAAGCAGACAATGGAATTTCTTCGAGAGAAGGCACACCTTCGAATGCGGACGAATACTTTTAGTGCGGTTTTCCGTATCCGTCATGCCATTGCATTTGCGATTCATGAGTACTTCAATAAAGAAGGCTATTATTATTTACACAGTCCGATTATCACAGGTAGTGATGCGGAAGGAGCTGGTGAAATGTTTCAGGTGACCACGCTGGATCTTGATAATGTTCCTAAGGATGAGGACGGAGCAGTAGATTATAAAGAGGACTTTTTTGGAAAACAAACCAATCTTACCGTATCTGGACAATTGCAAGGCGAAATCGCAGCACTTGCTTTGGGTAAGGTATATACTTTTGGGCCAACATTCAGAGCGGAGAATTCAAATACAAGCCGTCACTTAGCAGAGTTCTGGATGATTGAACCGGAAGTTGCTTTCTATGATATCATTGATAACATGGATTTGGCGGAAGACTTCTTAAAGTATTTGATTAACTATGTACTGGATAACTACATGGATGATCTCGAAGTGCTGGATAAGCGAATTGCGGAGTTGGAGAAAAATATGAAAGCGGAGCTCCGTCGGCCAATGGGCTTAATTGATACACTCCGTTTTGTGGTGGACAATGACTTCGAACGTATTACCTACTCTGAGGCCATTAACATCCTCCGAAGCTCTAAGCCCTTCAAGAAAGGACGTTTCGAATTCGAACCAGAGTGGGGTAAAGATCTTCAGGCAGAGCATGAGCGATTCCTGGTTGAAAAGAAATTTAAGAAGCCAGTCATCGTCAGAGATTATCCGAAAGGCTTTAAGGCATTCTATATGCGTATGAATGATGATAATGAAACGGTAGCGGCAATGGATATTCTATTTCCAGGGATTGGAGAAGTTGTTGGGGGCTCACAAAGAGAAGAACGTTTAGATGTCCTTAAGCAAAGAATGCACGAGATGGATGTCCACGAAGATGAACTTTGGTGGTACCTGGAATTACGTAAATTCGGAGGCTGCCCACATGCAGGCTTTGGATTAGGGTTTGAGCGTATGGTGCTCTTTATTACTGGGATGGAAAATATCAGGGACGTCATTCCGTTCCCGAGAACTCCGGGTCGCGCAGAATTTTAAATAATACTTTGCTTAGTATAAAGGATAGGTAATTCTGTCCAATAAAACTTAACATATAAAGCGCTCGTTAAACATTATTGGTTTAATGAGCGTTTTTTGTTTCATGTATATTCTGATATCTCATTTTAAATCAACAGCATGTTAAAAGTTCAAAATCTTACCAAAGAGTATAATAGTGGAAGTAAAGCACTACGAGTATTAGATGATGTTAGTTTTGAAGTGACGGCTGGAGAGACGCTGGCTATTGTTGGTTCCTCTGGAAGTGGAAAGACGACCCTTTTGGGCTTGTGCGCTGGTTTGGACCGGGCGACGAGCGGCAGCGTTGAGTTGAATGGGGTGTCTTTAGATTCGTTAAATGAGGATGAGCGTTCTGCTTTGAGGAATGAGCATGTCGGGTTTATTTTTCAAAATTTTCAGCTGATCCCTACGCTCACTGCCCTGGAAAATGTAATGGTACCCTTAGAATTAAGAGGAGAAAAGAATGCTGCGGAGCGATCGATGGAGCTCTTACGGAAAGTTGGGTTGGCAGATCGCTACGATCATTATCCGACTCAGTTAAGTGGGGGAGAGCAGCAGCGGGTAAGTCTGGCTAGAGCATTTTCTAATCGTCCTAAGATATTGTTTGCGGATGAGCCTACCGGGAATTTGGATGAAGAAACATCTCAGACGGTAGAAGATTTAATCTTCGAATTAAATAAAGCTTCCGGTACTACCTTAGTATTGGTTACGCACGATTTAGATTTAGCGGCTAAGACACAAAAGGTTATTCGACTAAAAGGAGGAAGAGTCATAAGTAATGCCGAGGTAAAAGTATAAAAACTAAAAGCCTGATCATCGGGGGATTTGATGATCAGGCTTTGCAATCTCATGATTTAGATACTAAGTAAACTAGGTTTAGGGTTTTCCCATGTTTGGGATGTTATATTGCTTCGCTTATTAAATTCTTATTGAGTTATAATCTTACCAGTGCTTATCAATTGCCCATTTGTTGAAATCTCGTAGAAGAATGTACCTGACGGTAAATTACCTCTGTCCACCTGGAAAGTTGTACTGTTGAATTGTTCGCTACGGACGAGTCGTCCACTTACATCATACACCTTAAAGTCGAAGGGGGTACGGAGGTCGACACCTTCTAACTCGAACGTAGCGAACTGTAAAACCGGATTGGGATAGACGTTAATTTCTGTTTCTGGAATGAACACTTCGTGATCACTGGTTACTATAAAACTAGGCCATTCAGGACCACAGACATAGTTCTCTAAGTCATTGGTCAATTGCGGCACTTGATAATCAAAATAGACAGCAGCACTACTTAAAAGGTGCGTCCCTTCGGGGTTATCAGGTCTTTGGGAGATCCGATATTTGATAAACCCGTGAGATCCTTCTTCGTTTGTACCACTGTCTGGTAACATTATGTTGTTAAAGGTGAACTTCAAGATACCATCGCCATAGACTTCGAAATCGACGTCGTGACTACTCGACCCTACTCGAACCGATGAAGGATCGAGGAAGGAAGAAATGGTATCCCGAATCACCAACCTGATTGCCGTGTCGGTGCCCACATTCTGGAATTTAATGTGGTATTTAAAATCGGTATTGCTGGCTACTTTTAAACTGTCTCCGTAGCCTTTGGGATAGCCCCTCTTGACTTGCGCATCAAAAGTGCTTACTAGGATGTTCTCCTGGCAATCAGCTTCCCGAAAACGATCAGCGTCGTCTTCTGGGAACTGCGTGTGGTATCCAGTAGAATAATCGGTTGCGCCTGCTGCGCAGCCTTCAACGGCTACGGTAGGGCGACTGTTTCCGGGATGACCTTCTGCTTGTCTTGCGATGAGACGTTTGGTAGTACCATCTGCATCCATCGCAAATCTTAATGTTTCACCTGCTGTTAATACTGGTCCGTTTGGTTGTTGGAGTCCGATTAATATATCTTCAACTACAATGTAATCTGTGCCAACAGTAGCGGCTTGAAGACCAACATTTGTAATTTCGAAAACCACAGAATCCTCTTCGCAATAGCCATTCACAGCTAAGCTTGAACCATCCCAGCTGGGATCAACAGGTAAGCAAATAATGTCAGGAGTTATATACGCTTCAATACAGTGTGTTTCTGTTAATAAGGCATCACATGATGCACTCACGGTAATTTGAAAGCTGCCACACTCCCCTGGGCTTAGGTCTGCTATCTCGAATCCATACAAACTATCCGTTTGATAAGAAGGTGGAGCGCTTTCGTAGATTAAATTTCTACCAAGTACTAATTCAACAATTGGGTCATCTGCTTCGAGTGTACCATGGTTACAATAGGTGATGGTGTAGACGGCCTCTTCACATGATTCGACAAAGTCAGTGGAAACATCCACTTCTAAGTCAGTACAATTGGTTTGTGGGTATATTGCAAAATTTCTTGTGAGTGTATCGTACTGCTCTGGAAAATTAACGCTAAAACTCGATTGGCAAGTTTGCCAGTAGTCATTGGGACGAACAACAGAAATCTCATACTGTTCGGTATCGAGCGTAAGCTCATAATTACCTAGATCGTCTGTTGTAGCATAATATGTTTTATTTGGCCCGACTGCCTGAACAGTCCATTGTCGAATTCCTTGCTC
>JAHDHW010000064.1:23443-26420 GCA_020631105.1 Saprospiraceae bacterium
CCGGCGATTTCGGCTACACCACCTAAAATAATACCGCCATCTTTTGCAATTTTTACGGAACGTGCTTCTTCCAGCACTTCAGGTATTCCTACCGGAGTGATCCATTGTGAATTACCGTCTTCATTGATTTTGACTGCATAGTAATCACCGTTGTTTTTTACCTTTCCAGCCAGGATGTAGCCATCTTGTGCTCTGGTGATATCATATGCATTGTCATTTTCATCTGCTAGTCCAAAAGTATTTGTCCAAACGATACCTCCTGTGGCATTTAGGCGAACAAGATATATATCGCTTTCGTCATTTTCTCCGGTCGATCCAGTAGCTATGAATTCACCATTTGAGGTTTCCGTAACCGCTCTAAGTACATCCTTAGAATCACTGCCCCAATTGTTTTCCCACTCAACAACTCCGTCTGTATCTAGCTTAATTGCATAGAAATCTTCCTCTCCTAGAATAGAGTAGGAGCCTACTATAAGGTATCCACCATCATTAGTTGTAATGATATCGTATGCTCGATCATCACCTCCGGCTCCAAAAAATAAAGGTTCTGTCCATACAGGGGCTCCTTTAGAGTCAAATTTCATGACGAAAACATCTCGTCCTCCAAGGCCTCCGTTGGTAGTTTCTCCGGCAACCAGTAAATTGCCTTCTGTATCTTCAATTATGCTGTTTCCGAAAAAGAAAGGAGCGATAGATGAACTGTAAGTGGTTTCCCACAAGATTGTTCCGTCTACATCTGTTCTTAAAATATATATTGCGGTTCCTCCAGTAATTACTGTTCTTGAACCTGATATAGCATATCCATGGTCATTCGTTTGAATGATAGCGTAAGCTTCTTCGTTTCCTTCTGTACCGTAGTACTCTTCCCAGCCTTGAGCTTGTGCTGATAGCGACAAGATAAGCCCTAGAATAACTACCAGTAGGGGACTGGTAGTTATTTTAAGTGGCTCAAAAATATCGCTTATTAATCTCATGAAATAGTTTTTTCTTTTGTTCGTATGGGAATACGTTACAAATATGCACACGATTCTTGCCCAGAACAAAGACAAAAAACGTAATTTGTTGAGTGTAAAATTCGTTTTCATGAGAAGAAAGTTTTTATTTAAATTATTTAAATTGTTGAAAATCAACAAATTGTAATATTTTTTAATTTAGATAAATAATTGCATTTGTTGAAAGTATTAAAATAAATTTTAATGCAAAAGAGTATTGTTGTATCGATTTTACGTACTTGTACGAAAAAAGAATGCCGGGAATTACGCAAATGGGTGGAATCACCTGCGCATAATCAAAGGCAAGACGTTATTGACCTTTTTGGGTATTTAATGGAGGATGGGTGTCTATATAACGATGATCTGTTGGAAAAAGCGCGGGTATATCGAAAGATTTTTCCCAAAAGTGAGTTTGATGATGCAAAAATGCGTCAGACTATTTACTTCACGACAAAATGTGTAGAGGAGTTTTTGATCTATCAGGAATTATTAAGTGATGAAATTAGGGGATTGAATGCTTTAAATAGCGTATACCGAAAAAGGAAATTAGATAAATTATTTCAGAAAAATATTCGAGCTACAATTAAAAAACAAGAAAAACAACCTTATCGAAATGGAAAATACTTAAGGAACAAATACTCTATTGAGCAAGAACAATACTATTATTTAAGTGGTATTAAACGCTTGGAACTCAATCTTCAATCTATTTCAGATACACTTGATCTTACATATATAGTAGATAAATTACGTCAAAGCTGTTTATTATTAGCACATCAGTCAGTTTACAAGGGAAAGGAATATGATACTGGCCTACTGAAAGAAATATTAAAAGCAGTGAAGGAGAAGGATTTTTTTAAATATCCTGCGGTTGCGATATACTACTATACTTATATGACACTAGTAGAAAAAGAAGATGAAAGCCATTTTTATAATTTGAAGAGCCAAATGATCGAATCAGGCTTTCTTTTTCCGAAATCCGAAATCAGAGATATTTATCTTTTGGCATTAAACTATTGTATCGGGCAATTGAATGCTGGTAATGTCATTTTTCATAGAGAGTCATTTGAAATTTATAAGAATGGATTCGAGAACAAGATTCTTCTTGATGAGGGATTTATTTCTCGATATACCTTTATTAATGTAATAACGATAGGTGGTGATATTAAAGAATTCGAATGGATATCTAAGTTTATTATTGAATATCAACAATATTTAGAAGAACAATACAGGGAAAGCGTGGTTTCCTACTGTTTAGGGAAGTTGTATTTCGAAAAAGGAGAATATAAAAAAGCAATGGAACAGTATAATCAAATGGAGTATGATGATATTCTAATGAATATGAATGCCAAAGTCATGCAAATACAAATGTTCTACGAACAAGGAGAGTTTGAATTGATTGATTCATTTTTAGAAAGCACTCGTGCTTATTTGACTCGAAAAAAAGTAATTGGGTATCATCGAGACAACTTTAAAAACTTTCTAAAATTTGCTAGAAAACTTGTTAGGATAAATCCCAGCAGTAGACCTCAACGGGATAAGTTAAAAGAGGAAATTACCACCACTTCTCCAGTAAAACAAAAAAAATGGATTCTTGAAAAGCTCAAGGAACTTTAAAAAAAGCACCAACTATCAACTTGGAAAGTTGGTGCTTTAAGTTTTTATGGAATTGTTCTAACCTATTAAGATATCTTCAACCACAATGTCATCATTACCACCCTTAATTTTCTTTTGAGCTTTGGCATCCAGTTTTTCTACTTTTTTCTTTTCAATTTGCTTTAGAGATTTTATATACATAAAATTTTAGAGGGTAAGAATGGGTCTAAAATTGAAAAAAAAATATATGCAAGCTTTGTTATGTTTATTCAAAAAAAAGCCGCTCCCCAAATCTTCGGGAAGCAGCCTTTTAATTTTTTAGAAGAATGATATCGCCTACAACTCCACCGGTACTCTTACCATTGTATCATCCCATCCAATAATCATGTGTA
>JAHDHW010000065.1:0-10996 GCA_020631105.1 Saprospiraceae bacterium
CAGGGTTTTTCTGTTTTGGGCTCGAGTACTACGGCCTCTAAACTCGCTACGCTCGCAGACGCTGGTATACAGCCCTACCTGATCCGAGCGGAACCTAAACTAACTGGAGAGGGCTTAACGGAATTTTTCGAATCGCCAATACTCATCATCAATATTCCACCGCGACGTCGACGCGAAAATGTAGAAACAATTCACTTTGCAGAAGGGAAGAATATTATTGATGCAGCACTCAAGGGCAAGGTTCGGAAAGTGATCTACTGTAGCTCAACGGGTGTTTACCCTGATAATAATGCGATAACGACGGAAGAGCATCCCGTCGAACCAAGCACTGCTTCCAGCAAAGCCATTATAAAAATTGAGGAGTATCTTCGATCTAAAACGGATCTTCAATCTACGGTTTTACGCTTTTCTGGTTTAGTCGGCGGAGAACGGAAAGCGGGTCGTTTCCTGGCTGGCAAAAAAGATTTGCCCAATGGAGCTGCACCAGTCAATCTTGTACATAGAGATGATTGTATTCAGATCATTCGGGAAGTTATTCGACAAGAGGCCTGGGGAGAGACCTTTAATGTTTGTGCGGATGAACATCCTTTGCGTAGCGATTTTTATACTCAGCAGGCAGAAAAGCAAGGCTTTGAAGCACCTACCTTCCAAGCTGTCCGAAAGGCATCTTTCAAAGTGATTTCAAATGAAAAGGTGAAACAGTCTTTGGGATATACCTTCTTACACCCGGACCCTAATGACTTTTAATCCAAAATAAAAGGCCTGCCCGATGAGCAAGCCCTTTTTCATGCTTTATACTTCGCATGAGTATGACGGATTAAAGAATATGCAGTTTCTAAAAATATACCCGATACATTAAGTTTGGAAAGAAGCCAAATTGGGCAAGATAGCCAATGGAGTTTGGCTCGCTTTCGTCATAGTATTCCGAAATCTTTCCCTTGTTGTTAGTAACATTATCCAGGTTGAGGAAAAGCTCATGAGTAGCTCTGGGGCGATCCCATTTGTAGCTTGCCGAAACTATTATGGTATAAGTATCTTCTATCTTGTTTTCATAAGCTTGATCATAATCCCAGAAGATTCCTTTGTCGGGATCGACGGCTAAATTGCCCTGCTGATCTCTTAAAAGTGGAATTACTTTTTGACCACCTCCGAAAAATACTTTTGCATTTAATCCGAGGGTTTGGTTTTTCTTTTTACCAAGTTTCGTAAACTCTTTTCCGAATAAAAGATTCACTAAATAATTGCCATTATACCGTGTGTTTCTTTCTACTCCGTCAAGGGCAGTGTATTTGGATTCGTAGATGGAAGCATTGATCAGATAGTAATATGAATTACTGAAAAATTTCTCTAAAGTAAATTCAATACCGTAATTTTTTCCCTTTCCTTCGTTTACCAAATCAACATAACGAAATTCTAATCCTTCGTTAATTGTACTATAGTAACTGGTATCGAGATTCTCAACCGGAAGATCATAAAGGCCTTGGTAGTAGGCTTCAACTTTGGCTCTTATGTTTTTGCCAAACCGTTGCTCATATGCTAAGACAAAATGATTTGCTTTAAGTAATCCGAGGTTGGTGTTTGGTTGACTAGAGCTACCGTCGGCATTTTGTACTTCTGCATAGTAGTTATGGATGCTTTCCATATTACTGTGCAATCCGTAGCCGAAGTGAATAGCATTTCTGTTTTTTAGATTCCAATGTAAGCCTAAGCGTGGCTCAAGAGTACTTTGCTTATTGAATAGGGTATTCATATTATGAAAGCCAGAGACTAAGACAAGTTGATCATTTACATTGAATCGCCAGGAAACGAAATTGCGAAGCGTACTGATGCTTTTGCTGAGGCTTACTAAAGTTTGTCTTTCTAAAGCGTCAGCATTTAACTGGCTTTGATTAAAGTTGAAGTCCAGTAAGGCATATTTAGTACCGATCTGTATTTTATGTCTGCTGTTAAATTTATAATTATAAGTTGTAGCCGCTCGATAAGTGTTTCTGGTCAGGCGGCTTTTGAAATTCTGCGTGCGGGAGATCAGCGAATCCCTCATAAAATTACCTTCGCTATCGAAGAACCGTTGAAATCGGTTTTCGAGAATGTCATCATTAATGCCTTCTTTAGAATATGCCAGGGTAGTTTTGAGGTATGCTTTTTTACCAAAAGTAATGGAGTGCGTCAAGCCTGAAGTTAATTGGTACGAGGACTTTGAATAATCTTCAGTAATGTCTTCGCGCATAAAGTTATCGCCGGGCGTATTCCAGATATCTGGCTTGACGTCTTCCCAACTGAAACTACTTTTGCCGCCAATCCCGAATAATGAAAAGGTGCCCATTTTTTTACTGGGCAGTAAAACTTTAAAAACACCATCCTGGAATTTTGGGATCGCGCCATCAAAGTCCAATAGTCCGAATTCATTAATTAGAGTAGCAGTGGAGTAGCGGTAGTTTGCAACATAGGAACCTCCGTATCCTTTTTTGAATGGGCCTTCTACCGTGACGTCTGTACCTAAGAGGCCAAAGCCAAAAACAGCTTCTGTTTTTTCATTATTTCCGTTTCTGAGTTTGACGTCGTACACACCCGATAGTGCATCTCCATATTCTGGTGCGAAAGCGCCGGTATAAAAATCAGAAGTGCCAAGGATGTTATTATTCAGGATACTGACCGCACCACCAACGGCACTTTGATCGGCAAAATGATTAGGGTTGGAGATTTGAATGCCTTCCAACCTCCACTGAATATATTTAGGCGAGTTCCCTCTTACGATAATATCATTACTCCCGTCTTGCGTAGCAGTGATTCCTGCAAAGTTGGAAAGTATTTTTGAAGGATCGTTGAATCCGCCAGCGTAACGATTAGTCTCCTCTGGAGATATTGACCGGGCGCTGAGCAGTGCCATGTTATTCAATGCTTCGCCTTTGTTTTTACTTGCAGAAACAACGACTTCTTTCATCTTAACAACGGACTCTTGGAGTTTGATGTTTAGCACCACTTCTTTTCCGGAGTTGATGACGATGTTAGGGAGCATTATAGGTTTGTAGCCCAGATAATTAATTTGAATATTTATCCGACCTAATGGAATTTGCTCCAGGCGAAATTTTCCGTCAAGATCAGTTGTTGTCCCAACCGAAGTAGATTCATTGATCGCTAAAACCGTTGCTCCGATTAAAGCGAGGTTGTTATCGGCGTCGACTACCGTACCTCTGATTGTTTGACTTAGGTCCTGAGTAAATCCACAAAGTGGTAAAAGAAAAAGAGCTAATGGAAAGAAAATAAATTTATTCATTTGACTTTTGTTTTGAGTACAATACAAAAGTCAGTAAAAGGAGACTCTGATGAAATTCCGATAGGCAAAGGAAGTAGACTTGTCTGCGAAATCGGGAATTCTATCTGCGAAATCTAATTCGAAATTTGGCTAATTTTGACCATTAATTTTTTCGAAAAGACTAGACTTGTAAGTCTCTGAGATTGGGATGAGTTTATCTGCGATTTTAATTCTGCTTCGCTCGATAGATTCAATTTTACTAAGGGCTACCATGTAGGATTTGTGAACTCTACAGATAATAGAAGAAGGGAATATTTTTTCCAGTTCCTTGAAGGATTGTAAGGTCATTATTTTTTTGTTCGTAGTATGTATCCGGCAATAGTCCCGCATACCTTCAACGAAGAGGACTTCGCTCAAAGTGATTTTCTCTAGCCTGTTCTCTGTTTTTATAAATACGAATTCTTTGAGCTCCGCCTTTGAATCCTTCTGTAGGTTTTCATAAGCTTTGGTAGCCGCTTGCAGGAAACGACTAAAGGTAAATGGCTTGAGTAAGTAATCTGTGATGTTTAGTTCGTATCCTTTGATCGCATACTCTGAGTAGGCTGTTGTGATGATGACTTCGCTTGTGATATTCGAACTTTCCAAAAGCTCTACACCGGTTAATTCATCCATATTGATATCAAGGAATAGTACGTCGACCGGATTTGCTTTGAGATATGCAAGTCCGGTTAAAGCATTATTGAAAGTAGCGACTAAGTCCAGAAATGGCGTTTTTTCAACATAAGCTTTAGTTCGTTCTAAAGCCAGCGGCTCATCTTCTATAATTATACTAATGAATTTTTTCATCTGCTAAACTCTTGGGGCTTTAAGTCGCGATTTAAAATTGGAGCTTTTTCTTCTGAAGCGCTAACTGATGTAGTTTCCTTTGACACATTGATGATAAGGTCAATGCTATACAAGTTTTCCTGGTTGTCAATCTTCAATAAGTATTGTTCCGGGTAAAGCAAATCAAGTCGTCTTCGAATGAGGGTTTGGCCTAAGCCATTATGTGGCGTATCTGTTTTTCTATTTGGATCAAATTTGTTATCGCAGCGGAGACGTACCGTATCTTCTGTAATAATAATCTGAATGTTAATAGCATCCTGTAGCTTTTTATTATTGTTATGCTTAAACGCATTTTCAATAAAAGGGATGAATATCATAGATGCGATTGCACGATGGTCCGGAGTGCCGAAGACTTCAAAGTTGACATAGGTCTGGTTAGAAGTTCTGATTTTATTTAGTGCGATATATTTTTCAATGTATTCTATTTCTTTTGTGAGTGGTATAGTGTCTGACTTTGTTTCATAAAGGATAAAACGAATGATGGAGGATAATTTATTGAGGTATTCTGAAGCGATATGTTGATCCTTCAGGATTAGGATATCAATGTTATTGATGGTGTTGAATAAAAAGTGCGGATCTAGTTTAGCTTTAATCAAGGCAAGCTCCATGGCTTGGTTTTGCTGGCGCAAATTTTCTTTTAATTTAATTTCCTCGAACCAGGTGATGAAGCCCTGAATGATTAGGGCAATCACTCCGGAGATAGCAGCAATGAATGCGATAAATAATATTATCCAGAGATGTTCTTCCCCTTGAACTGTTGCACCATCACTCAAGCATTCGTCGCTGGCAGTGAAGTAGAGACCTGCATATCCGATTATCGCAGCAGATAAACTGCTTAAGATGCCTAAGGAAACCGTTTTAGCTATGCGTTTTTGCAGGACATACTTTGGGAAAAGCAGAAGATAAAAAACGTAGAAGTTAATAGCTGAGGGTACCAGGGCGAACCAAAAGATTATATTAAATGCAATTGCAATTTCTGCGTCATTGACATTTTCACGTGTACCATAGAATATACCCAACATGACCATTGCCAGCGCAAAATAGCAAGCCCAGAAACCAATGTGCAATAATCCTTTAAGAGTTGTTTTCATTATTACTCAGCTTAGAGAGAACATGAAAAATAAATAGCTCAAGATAAATTGCTAGCGCTGCCTTTTCAAATCTATTCTGCAAAATGGGCAAATTCATCTGCGAATTGGAGCTTCAATACTGCTTTTGTTCCAGCTTCGCTCGTGGCGTAGCCACTTCAGCGGCTAAGTCCGTTAGGGCTGGTGGTCCGGCGAATGATAACAATCCATCATGCTATTCTTTGTGGTATTGTAAAAGTGTATACAACCTTTACTTAATTTCCAGGTCGTTCACTTAAGAATAGCTGCTATTCACTTAAAACCCATCTAAGAATACCTTTATACGGCTTACCTTAGGATAGAAGTTGTTCTAAAAGCTTCTGCAATAGTATCCTGTTTAACTCCAAAAAAATATAATGAAAAAAGTTGCGATCTTTTACAATGCCGTGACCTGTGTCATTTTTACCATATTTGCAGGCCTTTATTTTTACCAGGGGTATACCGCTGATAACCATTTGGCATTCAATACCTATGGATATTACTATGTTATAATGCGAATTGTGCTCAGTGTAACCTCCCTGTTTATCGGAGGGATACTATTATTAATAGTATATATTCTGGCCAATGAGCAAAGAGATTTTATCACCTATCGTTGTCCATTCTTGGCGAGACAAATTCTACTCATTTCAATTGTGGTAACCCTACTTCTCTTTGTGGAGGTTCAATTTTTAGGAATAACAGGCATTTCAGTAAAAATGGCAATAGCCCTTTTGGGAGGCGCTTTTGCAGGAAGTCTGCTAGGGTATTTTTATAATGTAAAGTTTTATAATGCCCATCAGGAAGGCCCAAGTCATCTCCCGATAACTATGGCCCGCTCTCTCCCGAAAAATCCCCAGCCTAATTCTAGTGAGTCTAACATTGTTAAACCAGTATTTAAATAATATCTGTTTATTAACCCCTTAAATAATATATTATGAAATTTTTAGTAAGATGGAAAGTCAAAGAATCCGCAGGCTTAGAAGGCCTTAAAGCTTTTACTCAAATGAATGATGAGCAAGAATCATATATGCGAGGTAAAGTGAAATTGATTTCTCGCTGGCATGATTTAGTTGGCCGAACCGGCGTAATGATCTGTGAATCCGATAGCGAACAGGAACTACTGGCCTATGGATTACGGTGGTCTCAATATTTAGCTATGGAGCATTGCGTAGTAGTTAACGATGAGGACGCCAGGAAAATCGGAAAACAATTATTTGCAGAAGCTGCGGTTGCTGTTTAGACAAACTTAATATGGTGGTTCATCAATCTTAATGATTTATGAATTGCCATATTTGATCATCACTATTTATTAAATGAAATCAGCACCTCTCAGCTTAAAAGTATTTGGAACCTATATGCTATTAATTCCGGGGATTGGATTGATATTCTTCCCGGAATTCTTGCTTGATATTTTTAATATTCGGTACAGCAATGAATTTATTTGGATGCCCCGGATGATTGGTTTGTTAGCCTTGGTCATTGGGGTATTTGATTATGCTATCGGATATTTTAAAATCAAAAAGTTATATCCTTTTACCATCATACTTCGGTATGGTGCGGCAGTATTTATGATACTGTTATGGCTGATGCAGGAAGTAGAAATTGCAATTTTACTGTTCGCTGCTATAGATGCGATAGCAGCCACGTGGACGCTACTAGTTTTGAGAGAACCAATGTCAAGCTAATGCTATAAGTATCTCTAAGCTTGTAACTAAGTAAATATGCAAGTCCTTCTCTGAGGGGATGACTCATATCTTTGCTTGTGGCGTAGCCACTTCAGCGGCTAAGTCCGTTAGGACTATTTTCCCGGCGAGTGATTATTTATATCCAAGAGTTTAAGCAGACTATTTCTGCTCGACATATTGTGCTTTGCCAATTCCATAATAATTTGAGTTAAGGCTGCTTTGTCCTGCTTGTCCAAAGTAGTATTCAATTGATTTAATTTGCCTTGCTCAAAAGGGAGATTATTTTTCAGATGCTTTCTTATCGTTAAAAGTACCGCCGCTTTGTGTTTGCAAACAGGGCCACTTTGATAGGGGCAATTACAAGTATGAGTTAATAAAGCACCTGCTCGGTCAAATGAAATATTTGTAAGATAAATCTCCGAACCAGCAACAATAGCACTGTAGTCATTATCACCGATCTTCTCCAAAGTCTGAATGTTTTCATTCTGGCAAATCTGCACTCCTCGATTCAATACATCAGGATCAATAATTGATTCGAAATTATGGATGTCAATCTTCATGGTTTACGCGCTTGAATTTTTTTATTTACTCGCTGGTCGTAAAACCTTCTCTGAATTGACGGTCCAAAGGATTAGCATTCCTGCAATAAAGAATACCGCCAGGCCCAGGATACTATACCGCATATTCAAATGCTGATCCAGCAAGGAAAAAGTAATAGTACCCAAGGCAATAGCAACTTTCTCCAGTACATCATAGAAGCTGAAGAAGGAAGCTGTATCTTTCGTCCCTTCCGGGATCAGTTTGGAATAAGTAGAACGGGAAAGGGATTGTACACCACCCATGACGAGTCCTACGAATGCGGCTAAGGTATAGAAAGCAAGCTTTCCTTGTACAAAAAATCCACTGACACAAATGATCGTCCAGATCAATAAAATAACCATCAAAACATTTCGGTTACCATAGATGCCGGATAGCTTCGCAAATAAATAAGCACCGCCTACAGCTACCAGTTGTAAGATCAATACAACCATTATCAGCTCTTGTGTTTCAAAGCCCAGTTCTTTGATCGCAAAAATAGACGCCAGAAAAATAGCCGTGAGTGCACCCGCACTATAACAGAAAAATGCAATCAGGAATCGCTTTGTCGGCCCCATCGTTTTTAGCAAGCCAAATACTTTTCGGATTTCCTGGTACCCTTTTGATAAAATATCGGAGGTTAATTTTTTCCCTTGTTCGACAGGCAGTCGGTTAAAGGTGATTTGCGAAAATCCAATCCACCAAAGTCCTACCATGACAAAAGATATTCGAGCGGCAAGTGCTCCGGGACTTTCTCCGAATAATTCCGGATTCATCGCTACTAGCTTATCCAGGCCAAAGATCCCCGGCTGTAAAATCATCGCCAGGTTAATAATTAATAAAAGCACGCTACCAACGTATCCGTAAGCAAAACCTTTGGCACTGACCTGATCATATTTTTCTTCAGAGACAATGTCCGGTAAGTAAGAATTGTAAAATACTTGCGCCCCGGCAAAGCCAATGACACCAAGAATAAAACCAAGCAAGCCCAACCATAGGGTAGATTCTCCGACAAAGAAAAATAAAGCCAGGCAGGCTAATCCTCCCATACGTGTAAAGAACTTCATGAAAGGCATCTTCTTGCGACCATAATCCGCAATTCCTGTCAAAAGCGGAAGAATAGATGAAATAATGATATAGGCGAAGGAAATAGAGAAGCCTAATACGGCGGAGTTCTTAACTTCAATTCCAAAGAAGGAAACGTATTCTCCGGCATTACTTTCAAAGTAACCGGGGAAGATGGCAGTAGTGATCACTAAGGCAAATGCTGAATTTGCCCAGTCAAACATTGCCCAACCATTAATTATTCGTTTGTCATCAACCGGAAAGCTAGCAGTAGCGTTACTCATTTCATTTGTTTTTTTTGCTTGGCTAACAAGATAATGGATTTACGAAGTAATCGGCTAGAATCGAGCTTGTTTTTAACTTTCCGGACAAAGTAGTAACTTCCCGAAGATTGTTCAGTCTAAATGATGAATAACGCTGTAAATTCAATTTAACTTTGATTTTCAAGGCGCTCTAAGGTGTTGGTTTACTAATCGCTTAGATCGTTTTTTAATTTGATTGTAGAATGAATATTGCCATACTTTCTCGCGGTCCTGGCCTTTACTCCACACAAAGCCTGGCTTATGCCGGCCGTTTGCGAGGTCACAATATGCGGATCATTGATCATGTACGCTGCAACCTGGTTGTAGAGAGTGGAAAGCCCGAAATTTATTACGAAGGCGAACGCCTGAGAAATATTGATGCCGTCATTCCACGGATCGGCGCATCAGTTACTTTTCATGGAGCTGCAATTATTAGGCAGTTTGAGATGCTAAAGATTTATACGGCAGCAAGCTCTGATGCGCTCCTGCGTTCGCGCGATAAGCTACGCTGCTTACAGCTGCTCGCTATGCAAAATCTTGGGGTACCCAAGACCGTTTACACTGACTTTAGCTCCGATGCCAAAAAAGTAATCGCTGCAGTAGGTGGTACACCTTTGATTATTAAATTATTGGAAGGTACACATGGTTTAGGCGTTATTTTAGCAGAGACGGATAAGACGGCAGAGTCCATCCTTGATGCTTTTTATAAGATTAAAGAACGCGTAATCGTACAAGAGTTTATCGCAGAATCCAATGGAGCCGATGTTCGGGCCTTCGTTGTTGATGGAAAGATTGTTGCGGCGATGAAACGAAAAGCATTACCTGGAGAATTCCGATCTAATCTTCACCGAGGAGGGAATTCTATTCACATCAAATTAACACAGGCCGAAATTGATACAGCCCTCAAGGCAACTGAAGTCCTTGGACTTGATGTAGCTGGGGTCGATATGCTACAGTCTGATCGCGGCCCTCTGGTATTAGAGGTTAATCCTTCGCCGGGGCTTGAAGGAATTACCAAAACAACGGGCGTTGATGTTGCTGATAAAATTATTGAATTGGTTGAGCACAAAATTCAGGCAAATCGTCGAGCAGAATTGAACATGTAGCCCTTTGTTACTGTTGCTTTATTACTATCCTCATTACGTAAAACTTTTACTTCCTAAATGGCATCCACTGAATTCAGCATAAATAATAAAATCATTGAACCGGGGACAAAAGACATTATTCGTCTGAATGTTGCCCGATTGCCATCTGGTACAGTTATCAATTTGCGGATACATGTATTTCGTAGTGAGCAACCCGGGCCGGTAGCCTTGATACTTGGTGGCGTACATGGTGATGAAATCAATGGGGTAGAAATCGTCCGGCGTACGGTGGCAGAAGGAATGTTCGAAAACCTCAAATGCGGCTCTGTCATTGCGATTCCACTTTTGAATATCTACGGGTTTATTAACTTCTCCCGAGATGCTTCCGAAGGTAAAGATGTCAATCGAAGTTTCCCCGGTAGTATGAACGGATCCTTGGCCTCTCGTGTCGCAGCAACGCTCACCAAGAAGATTCTACCTTTAATAGATTTTGGACTAGATTTCCATACAGGGGGGAGTGCCAGATATAATTATCCTCAAATTCGGTATACCGGACAGGATGCGAAAGCTACAGAACTGGCGAAGCAATTTGCGGCCCCTTACCTGATCCAAAAACCAACAGTTCCTAAGTCTCTGCGAAAAGTAGCTGCAACGATGAAAAAACCTTTTCTCGTTTTTGAAGGAGGAGAGTCCCTGCGCTTTGATGGTTTTTCGATTGATAATGGTATAGCCGGGATACAACGCGTATTGCATGCACAAGGGATGATTGACTCAAGCCCTAAGGCCTTACGAGAGCCTATTCATTTTGTGAAGACAAGCTGGATCAGAGCAGATAGATCAGGAATGTTCCGTTGGTTTCAGGAGTCCGGAGCTAAAGTGGTAGCAGGAGAACCACTTGGTGTGATTGATGATCCGCACGCAGAATCTACCGTTAAAGTGTTTGCAAAAAAAGATGGTTATATCATTGGACATAATAATGCGCCAGTAGTTAGCCAGGGAGATGCACTATTCCATATTGGATTTACAAATACTTAACCCC
>JAHDHW010000065.1:11096-26293 GCA_020631105.1 Saprospiraceae bacterium
ACTCACTTACCCACTGTCTCACCCACTCACCATTTTTTGACAAAGTC
Organism: Saprospiraceae bacterium; assembly: GCA_020631105.1. Taxonomy (GTDB): domain Bacteria; phylum Bacteroidota; class Bacteroidia; order Chitinophagales; family Saprospiraceae; genus JAHDHW01. Next base: position 11,144 of record JAHDHW010000065.1, read on the forward strand.
AAAAAATCACAAGCGAAGCGATCACTCCTGAACAGCGAAGCGATCACTCCCGATCACTCTACTGCACTTCCGTTCTCAAAACCTCCAAGGGAGGACGACTCAAGACATCGCGACTATTGAACAGTCCGATCAGGACGGTCAGCGCAGTGATACCCAGGAATAATAAAAAGGATGGCAAGAGACTTGGTGCAAAAGCGATTTCGAAACTGAATCGTGCCAGCAGCCAGGTGCCTGCTAGTGCCAGAATAATTCCGGTCAGGGCAGCAAGGGTCCCAATCATAAAATATTCAAAGGCATTGATAGATAAGATTTGCCGACGGTTTGCACCGATGGTACGCAGCAAAACACTTTCTTTGATCCGTTGATATTTGCTAATGACCACCGAACTGATTAATACCAGTAATCCGGTCAAAATACTAAAGAGTGCCATAAAACGGATAACGAAAGAGACTTTGCTTAGTACATCATCTACGGATTTTAGAATTTGTGTCAGATCAATAATAGAGACATTAGAAAAGCCTTCAACCACTTGCTGTTGGAATTTTGCGGACTGTTCAGGTGATTCTACTCTTGTGACTATCACATTAGACTGTGGCGCTTGCTCTAATACACCATTTGGAAAGACCACAAAAAAGTTAGTCTGAACCTTGTTCCAGTTGATCTTTCGAATACTACCCACAGTTGCTTCGATGGGAACACCCTGAACGTTGAAGATCATTTTGTTCCCTACTTCAGCTTTCATATCTTCCGCAATACCATCCGCTAAAGAAACATAAACCACACCGTCATCACCAACACTTCCATGCCACTCTCCACTAATGATTTCCTCTGTATCAATCAAGGTGTCCCGGTAAGTCGTTCGATATTCTCGGTTATAGACCCAACGACGAACCTCGGAAGTAGTATCGCGCATGCGCTCTGCTTTGTCTATTCCGTTTATTTCGCTGAGTTTCATCGTGACAATGGGGACTTCTTGGATGACTGGTAAGTCAAAATTATCAGCCACCACTTTAACTCCTGCTTTTTGTTCGGGTTGAATATCGAACAGAATCATGTTCGGTTGATTATCGGTACCTGATAGTTCGACTTGCTTTAGTAGCATTTCTTGAGTAAAGAATAGCATGGAGATTAATGCCGTTCCCAGACCAATAGAGATCATTAAGATGAAGGTCTGGTTGTTGGGACGAAAAAGGTTAGCAATACTTTGTCGCCATACATAGGACCACTTTACAGGGAAGAACCGACGAACGGCCCACATTAATAATTTAGCTACACCACCAAGTAAAAGAAATGCTACCCCAACGCCAACGGTAAAGAGCAATGAGGTCATAATCCCTCTGGTTTGCCAGAAGGTAAAGCCGGCAATAAAGACAGCAATGAGTACATACACTAACCATTGCAGCGGGTCAGCTCCTTCGGTGTCCGCTTCGTAAGACGCGCGTAAGGTACGTAAAGGGGATATTCTTCTGATACTCAATAATGGTAATAGCGCAAATAAAAGCGCAATGCCCAGGCCAATAAAAATACCCTGTCCAATTGCAGACCAACTCAAATTGGTACTGACTTGATCCACGGGTAAAAACTCTCCAAATACTGCCGGCAAGATTACTTGCAAAAGACTTCCAAGGGCTGCTCCGATGATACTACCCATCAATCCCATTGCACTTATCTGTAAAAGGTAAATCCAAAAAGATTGTCGTCCGCTTGTGCCAATAGTACGAAGGATCGCAACTGTTGGTAGTTTGTCTTTAATGTAAATGTGTACCGCACTGGCTACTCCGATACATCCCAGTAACAAGGCAATAAAACCAATGAGGTTTAGGAAGGTATTCATATTGCCAAGTGACTCCCCCAGGTCTTCTTTTCGCTCGGAAACGGAATTGTCTCGATAGGATAGTTCAGCATAATCTTCTCGCATTCGTTTCTTTAAAGCCTCTACATCATATCCATCAGGGATCTTGAACTGGTATTGATAGTCAACGCGGCTTCCGGGTTGGACCAATTGAGTCGCGTCGAGATATTCCATCGGGATATAAACTGCCGGGGCAATAGACGAAGCGATGCCCGCCTGCCCTGGGACAGAGTTTATTTTTCCTTCAATCTCAAATACTAATTCGCCGACCTTGATTGAATCTCCCGGCTGCATATCAAATTGCAACATCAAGGTCTTATCAACCAAGGCTTTCTTTCCTGTCTTAAAACTCTTATAAGCATCCTGAGGGGTTGTATTGAATTTTCCGTAGTAAGGGAAGTTCCCTTCAAAAGCTTTAATGAAGGCTAAACGAGTTCCACCGTTTTTAGGAAACAATACCATTGAAGCGAAGTCCACAGAGCGAGATTTATCCGTAGCAATAGTATCAAATCGAGGGACAATCAAAGAGTCCAAAGGTTGATTACTTTCTAATGTCAGATCAGCTCCGAGTAGACTCTTGGCTTCCCGATTGATATCACTCAGGAGGTTTTCACTAAAACTATTAATGGCTACCAGTGCAGCTATCCCTAATACAATTGAAGAAATAAATAGGATTAAACGGCTACGATTGCGACGACTGTCGCGCCAAGCCATTTTTAATAACCAAGAAAATTTTGATCCTGCCATCTAGTTTTAATATCTTCCAAGAAAGAAATCTGCGATAAATGTAGTTAATATCCGATATTGAATATTTTTCCTTACACACCTCATAATTACAAAATATGTCTCGAATTGTTTCATCCTTGTTTATACTTCTCCTTAGTATTCCACTAAATGCACAATCTTCTCTACAAAAGGCAATTGATCGACTCGCAGCAGATCCGGTGTTAAAAAGTGGTGGCTTAAGTATGACGGTAATGGATGTCAAGACAGGAGAGGTGTTAGCCAGCCACCAAAAAGACCATGGTTTGGCCCCCGCTTCTTCATTGAAAGTGATTACTACCGGAGTTGCGATGGATGTCCTGGGAGCAGATTTTCGATTTAAAACAGAGTTGCAATACGATGGTGAAATTGATGGAGAAGGCACACTCAATGGGAATATTTATATCAAGGGCTTTGGTGATCCGACCTTAGGTTCGGACCATTTTGGTAAAACAAAACCTTTAAATCCCTTGATGCAGGATTTTGTAAAGGCATTGCAGAAGACGGGGATAAAACGAATCAATGGAATGGTCATCGGCGATGCCTCTTTCTTTGGTACGCAAGTCGACGGACGTACCTGGTCCTGGGAAGACATGGGGAATTATTATGGTGCGGGAGCATGGGGGCTGAATATCCGGGATAATCGTTATCACCTGACGTTTCGGCAACAGTCACAGCTTGGCGCTATTCCGACCATTGAAAAGATAGAACCGGAGATTCCCAACTTGTTGCACATTAACGAGGTGCGATCTGCCGAGAAAGGTTCAGGTGATAATGCTTATATCTTTGGATCGGTATACAATTATACTCGGTTTTTACGAGGAACGATACCCGTGGGCACAGGCCCTTTTGAGATTAAAGGATCAATTCCCGATCCGCCTTTCTTTGCAGCGTACAGTTTACTGGCAGCATCAGAGCGCGCAGGACTCCAGAGTAATAAAAAAGCAACCAGTTTGCTGGAACTCCAGCGAACGAGTGATTTTCAATCGATAGAACGCAAAGTGATCTATACGCATTATTCTCCTACTTTAAAGGAAATCGTAAGCATTACCAATATGAAAAGCATCAACATGTATTGTGAAGCACTTTTGCGTTACCTGGGGAAATCTCAAAAAGGAGAAGGTACTGCCGAAGCAGGACTGGAAGTGATTGATGAATATCTGGAACAAAAAGGCGTCGACCGGAATGGATTTTTTATGGAGGATGGTAGTGGGTTGAGTGCTTTTAATGTAGTCTCCAGTTATCAGTTTGCCAGTTATATGCGAGCCATTGCGTTGAATAAAGAATTGTATGCAGACTTTCGACCTTCCTTGCCAGTGGCGACGAAGTCGGGAAGTTTACGCTATATGTTTAAAGGTACTGCGGCTGCCGGAAAAATTCGTGCGAAGAGTGGAGGACTAAAACGCGTTCGATCTTATACTGGTTATGTAGAAACCAATAGCGGACAGCTCTTGTCTTTCTCTATTATTTGTAATCGTTTTTCGGGAGAGAGTATTGACCTGCGTCGCAAAATGGAGAAAGCGATGTTGCCGATGGTGAATGGGGTGAATTAAAGATGTGTGCTGTAATAGGTAATCGATATTGATCCTAGAAAATAATCTTATCATTCAATTCGGGGTAAATAAAGTTATTGTTGGTCTGAACTTAATGCTAAAAGAATTGGAGGATACCTAACCAATCAAAATCATGAATAAAAGAGAAATAAGTATCGTAAACGGATTCGAACATGTGTCCTACGAACCTGAAAGTTATCCGGAAGATGAAATGATCGACCGGAGTGCTTCATTTTATCAATGGCTGGATAAACGCCGTTCTGTCAGGGAGTTTTCGGATAAGCCAGTTCCAAAAGCAGTTATTGAAAATTTGATTATGTCGGCATCGACGGCTCCTTCCGGAGCGCATAAACAACCCTGGACCTTCTGTGCAATATCAAACCCTGAATTAAAATCAAAGATTCGTGTAGCAGCTGAAATAGAAGAGCAACAAGGTTACGAAAGCCGAATGAGTGAACGATGGAAGAAAGATCTTGCGCCACTGGGAACAGATATGCATAAGCCATTTATTGAAACAGCACCCTGGATCATAGTAGCTTTCAAAAGAATCTATGAGTTTGGTGAAGATGGAAAGAAGCATAACAACTATTATGTCAATGAATCCGTTGGAATTGCTTGCGGGTTTCTTATTTCAGCGATACATAATGCGGGGCTGGTAACGCTTACCCATACGCCCAGTCCTATGAATTTTTTGGGGAAAGTGTTGGACAGGCCATCGAATGAAAGAGCGTATATTTTATTCCCGATTGGATACGCTAAAGAAAAAGTTTTTGTACCGAATTTGGATCGAAAACAAATAGAAGAAGTCAGCCACTTTTACGAATAGTAAAACCAGACTAACCCCCCTCACGTCAATCTAGAAAATTACGCTGATTCGCTAGAGTAATAATTATGAATAGTAATCTGATCCTAAGAAAAATTCAATCTACAGACTGTTCGGAAATAAGCAAAGCTTTTGAGGGACAAGGCTGGAATAAGCCAACTGCGCAATATGAAAAATATCTAAAGTATCAGGAAAGAGGAGAGAGAGATGTTATTATTGCAGAACTAAATAAAGTGTTTGCAGGCTATCTCACCATTAAATGGGAATCTGATTATAAACCATTTGCCCAAAAAGGGATTCCTGAAATTGTAGATTTAAATGTATTGAAGAAATATCAGAGAAACGGCATCGCAGCAAGCTTAATGGATGAAGCCGAAACCAGAATTAAAAAAGTATCAGATTATGCCGGGATTGGATTTGGGGTTTATCAAGATTATGGAGCTGCCCAGATTTTATACATAAAAAGAGGTTATCAACCGGATGGAAACGGCATCGTTAAAGATTCGATTCCATTAAAATATGGTGATAAAATAACGATCGATGATAGTATTGTTTTTTATTTGACCAAGAAATTATAAACCCAGAAACGGATTGTTTGAATATATCCCACCTTAAATCAGGCATAATAAATTGATAATAAATCAAAGAAAAAGAAACCATATTAATCTAATGAGGGTTAATAATTCACTATAACATCTTACCATTGACAACTTTTTTATGGTAAATTGCAAACTTATGGAAAGGCGACTAAGTTTTTTGTGGATTTTTGGGCTGCTGGCTTTGCTGAGCGCTTGTGATAATAGCGGGAGCTACGATAGCAGTAATTATCGGGAAGATACCAATGCACATAACTATCAGCCGATCGCTAATGAGGATTCTGACGAACCGGTTTCTGAATATGTAAATACCCTCGCAAGTCGGGATGTTTGGCAGAATCCAAGAGTTGTGATTAACAAACTTGGAAACCTCGAAGGGATGGTGATTGCGGATATTGGAGCGGGACAAGGCTACTTTTCATCTTATATCGCTAATCATGCCGCCATTGAAAAAGTAATCGCTATTGATATTGATAAGGAAGCGATCCAGTTTATCGAGAATATCAAAATCACTTTCGAAGAACAGGTCCGTAACCGTATCGAAACCCGTCTGGTTGAACCACATGATGCAAACCTCGAAGATCATGAAGTGGATATCGCACTAATCGTAAATACTTATGTATACTTTGATAATCCGCTCGATTACCTGCGCCGCCTAAGAAGAGGGATCAAGCCTGGTGGAGAAGTCGTTATCGTAGATTTCAAAAAGCGCAAAACGCCTAAAGGACCACCAATGGATTATCGTGTAGCAATCGGCGAGGTGGAACAAGCGCTGCTTAGAGCAGGCTACGTCGATATCGATTCCGATGACCAAACGCTAGACTATCAATACATCATCACTGCCCGCCCGGGTTTAGAACAATAAGTTTATTGCTTAATAAACTTCTGTACGAATATCCCTTCTTCCGAAACCAGCTGTAAGAAATAGGTCCCCGAAGCGAATTCACTCAAGTTTAAGTTTGCATTCTGTTCGCTGATCGTTCCTGCGCTGACCAAACGTCCTCTTAGGTCAACGATACGAAAATCGATCTCCTGTGAGCCAGGTTGCAACCGCTCCACCTGTAAATAGCTTGAGGCAGGATTCGGAGAAACGCTGAAGAGTTTCGATTGCGCAGTAATCTCTTCTGAGGCCGTTAGGTCACGAGAACCCGTTGCAAACCAAACGCCCCAGGTCGCATCTTCCAAAAAGATAAAAGCATCACCTTCTCCACTGATCTTGTCTGAGCTCAAAGCTCTAAGTCCTATGATCTCTTGCCCGCTATTCGTTAGAGAGAAAATGATATTCTGATCATCTGTTGAATAACTTGGATAGCCAAGTTTGTTATTGGTAAAGATCGTCCCTTGTTCTCCGGTTTGAATATTTGCACCTAGGACAGCATAGTCCGTTCCAAAGAATGTCGATTCGATATAATCAAAGGCAATGATATAAGAAGAGTTTTTAGAGAAGGTTGGATTACCAACGCTTACATTATCCGGCAATCCACTAAAGAGCTTAGAAACAAATCCGTCTCCAAAGTTATTACTCGCATTATCCCAAACTTTTACAAAGCCAATATCCCAGTACTCGATAGTAGTAGACTGGCCAGCTAGCTCATTGAGCGCATCATACATAACGAATTCTCCCGAAGCATCCCACTCCAGCACATCCGGATACTGAATATCTCCAGTTGAAATGCCCTGCGCAGTAGTCGGATTGTATAAATCAAACCACTGAGAATTACCAGAAATGAAATCAAAAACGAAAATCCGATTATCATATTCATTGGTAATAGCGGCTAACTTAGACCCATCTTTAGAGGTCGCAACATTTCGCCAGATTCCAGATCCTTCAATGGTATATTCGTCAAGGATTTGACCAGTACTCCAGTCAATATCAATTTCAATCATGTCTCCCGCTTCATCAATAAACAGGATTATACTTCCATCATCTGTTAAGCTCGGTTTGCTGATATGATTTGTATTACTAAAGGTACCATCAAAAGTACCATTCGTCAGGGCATTATTGATCGTACTCAACTCAAGGTCAGACCAGAGTACAAAATCTTCGCCTGGATTCACCTCAATATCTTCCTGGTAGTCATTACCTCCACCAGAGCCACTAATACCTACTGCATCAAAAGCTGAGTTGGCCGCAGCTACCTGATTGGAGTTTGCACCATAGGTCTGAGTACAAGCCTGCACTACCGCATAACGCAAATCTACAAATTGAGAAGAAGCAACCAGATAATTGGTTAAAACATCATAAAATACCTCCTCTGCAGTCTCTTTTCCAACGGATGTCGCAAATAAATAATAAGCGTAATTTGGAATACCACTATTGATATGGACACCTCCATTATCCTGGCTGCCGGTATACTGCTCATTTACATGTTTGGGTTGCCAATAGAAATCACTGCTGTTACCTCCGTTGTTTGGGTCCGACATGCTTCGCATCGTACCCGTCGGAAAAATAGAAGGATTGGCTACTTCTTCTCCGATATCCCAATCATCCCGGTCAATCATCGCTCCGAAGATATCCGCAAAGGATTCATTTAAAGCTCCGGATTCATATTGGTATTCCAGGTTTGCTTCACTTTGAATAACACCGTGCGACATTTCATGTCCAGCTACGTCAAGTGCCTTAGCCAATGGAGCATTAAAGACCTGATCCCCGTTCCCGTAGAACATCGCTTGCCCATTCCAGAATGCATTATCCATATCGTCTCCTGATCCTTCCGATACATTGATGATCGAAACAATATTTCCTCCCTGACCATTGATAGATTCTCTTCCAAAAGTATTCTTGAAATATTCGTAAGCGATACCGCCGTTATAGTGCGCGGAGACTGCTGTTGGATTGTTCCAGGTATTATTGCCGGAGACAAGATGGTCGTAAGTGAAATTATCATTCTCCGGTGAAGTATCAAAAGCATCTATGGACCATACGACTCCGGAAGGATTATTAGGGAAGCTGGAAAGCGAAGCACTAAACATGGTCCTGCTGGCATCAATCATATAATAGGTGCCCGCTTCCTCGTAGACATTAATCGTTCTGTTGATTCCCTGTAGATCGGTTGCAGTGGCAGTAGTCGGGCCTAGAACGTCTAGGTCAGCAGCAGGAGCATTTGATTCATTTGTATGCTCATTACTATGAGTACATTGGTGAGGAGTCCCTTCAGTTCGTGCGTGGAATTGACAAATGTTTGTAAACTTATAAATGATCTCTCCATTATGAGCATTGATGAAGTATTCCCATCGCTCTGCTACATTTGGAAATGCGGTAACGTGCCATACTAATTGTTCTGCTTGTGTATTTTTATCTAAATGATAAATAACTAATTCACTCTTTATCTGTGCATGCGGGAGTAGGAAGAGTTGTTCCTCGTTCAAGCTTTGCCATTGCGGTAGGTCTGCCTGAAGGATCGCCGGAAGTTCATCACTAGTTAGCGTAGGAGATAAAGACTCCAAAGTTGGAGTAGGGAAGTAGCGGCCATTCATCATAAATATATCTGCATCTTTTTCATGCAGGATCATTTCTCCACCATATACCTTAATGCCCTGGTAGTATTGTTGCAAGCGCAGATGTTTGATCCCTTGTGGATCTGTATTTATTTTTTTAATCTCGAATTCTGTACCTGGATTTTCAATTTGGATTTGAGACTGAATAGCGGTGAGATACTCCGTAATTCTGTCTTCCGTTGAAATTGCTCGAGAGGAAGAAGGGATTATACCTTTGACCCAGGTAGGTAGCCCGGATGATGGATCCATCACAAAATCTAAGTTTTTTAATGCAGCTGGCTTTTGGAAGGGTAGAGCGGTTCCGGGGACGAAGCCTGATACTCCCAGTATACTGGGATTCGTATTAGGAACTCCTGTTCGATGATCTGTGCGAACTTCTACAGTGGTGATATCAACGCTGACAGGATTATTCGGAGCTACCGGTTTCTGAGCAGAGTTTACCTCAGCGAAAAAAAGAAAAGACAAGAGGACTAAAAAACTAGAATATTTCATGTAGATATAATTTTGTCGATTTTTGTAAAATTTAGCCAGGCTTACTTAAGCAAAGCATTTAGATTGGCGAAAATGGTTTTGATACGAGGGTCTACATCCTTACCGCCACCCCATGTTAATTGATGCTCCTTTTCATCCTGCTTAAAAGTCAGGTAATAACTCATGTTGCCAGGATTATCAATCTGGTAATCCTTTAAGCCCAATTGGTCATAAGTGTTGAATATTTGACGAATCTCCTTCTTAGAAACGTTTTTCATCGCAACAAACGCTGTATCTGTTGTCGACTTTTTAAAAGCCTGACCATTCTCTAAAACATAATAATAATTATAAAGGCCAGCAACACCGCCTCCGCTACCGAACATGATTTGACGCTCCGGAAAATCATCGGGCGTATACTTAGTAGATTTACAGGAAAAGATAATTACAGGGATTATTAAGGAGAGGAGGGCTAGAAGACGCTTCATAAATTGTATTTTTGAATGTTAAGCAGTTTTGGAGAAAAAATAATAGACTCGCGCGCATGTTTATATAGACGATCATCTTAAGTCAAAAGTAACAATTTGTCAGAGACAACACTGAAAATATTGGTTATCCGCTTTAGCTCAATTGGTGATATTGTATTGACCACTCCGGTTATACGTGGACTTAAGCAACAGTTGGGAGCAGAAGTTCATTTTTTGACTAAGCAACAGTATGCAAGTATTGTAAAGTCAAACCCTCATGTTGATCGCGTTTTGACGATGGGTAAGCATATGGCTGATTTGCTTAAGCAATTGAGGTCAGAAAATTATGACCATATAATTGACTTGCATCATAATCTACGAACACTAAGGATCAAGCGTAGTCTGAATGTTCCAGCCAAATCATTCAATAAATTGAATATTGAAAAGTGGTTACTCACGAATTTTAAGGTAAATCGATTGCCTGAAAAGCATATCGTTGATCGATATCTCGAAACCGTCGCTCCGCTTGGTGTACAAAATGATGGCCAGGGATTAGATTTCTTTTTCGCTGATCCTGATCGACCATTGATAAATACCAAAAAGCCTTACATCGCTTTTGCAATCGGAGCTGCTCATGCTACAAAGAGATTGCCCGAAGAAAAAATTCTGGAAATTTGTCAGGCACTAAATTACCCCATACACCTGCTTGGTGGACCGGAGGAAAACTCAATTGGAGACGCAATTTCTAATGACTGTGTACATGTGGTCAATCATTGTGGTAAATGCTCATTGGAAGATTCTGCCAAAATAACTTCAGGAGCAGCTCTGGTCATTACCCATGATACCGGGATGATGCATATAGCCGCAGCTCTACGGCGGCCAATTTTATCTATCTGGGGTAATACCGTTCCAGATTTTGGAATGTGGGCCTACTACCCGAAAGGAATGCCATCGGCGTATCGATTTGAGGTAGCGGATTTAGCTTGTCGACCCTGCTCGAAAATTGGTTATGACAAATGCCCAAAAGGACATTTTCGTTGTATGAAGCAACAGGATACTAAATTGATCGTAGAAACAGCAAGAAAGATTATAAAAGAACAATCCTAGGTATAGATACCGAGAAGTATCCAAAGCAATCTAAGTTTAACAACTTTCTTGAATTATGTCGCGAATCGGTTATTAAAAGCATCTTTTACTTTGGGGAATTACTATTGAAGGTATAACTTGCATTGAAACAACACCCCACATTGCTTTCAAAGTACCCTATTTGCAACTTTTATGAGGTTAAATTGGAAAGAAATGCCGAAGTAAAAGATAGAAATGCGTATCTATATACCTTGATTTAATTGCAATAAACATTGTACTCGTTGGAATAGTGGGGAATGGCTCAAAATGATATTGTTTTGAGTATATTGACAAAAACATCTATATTTCGAATTTATTGGCAAAACTGTCTTAAGGAACTACGATAAAATCTAGTCTATGAAATTGCTTAGAACTTTACTTTTTTTATTTACCCTATTGCTTTTCGGAAAAACTCAGGCCCAGGATCTTCACTGGACTATGTTTGATATGTCCCCCTTGACATTAAACCCTGCTTTTACAGGCGCTTACGAAGGTACCTTCCGTATTGGCGGAATTTACCGTAGTCAATGGAATTCTGTTTCGGATGCAACAGGTTTCGAAACACCTTCTTTTTATGTGGATGCACCAATCTTAGCAATCGGCAAACGGAGCTGGCTAGGTGTCGGAGGTATGCTATATAATGATAGTCGAGGTACATTAAATCTGGAGACTACTGCTTTTATGGGGTCAGCGGCATTGCACATTGGTCTCAATAAAAAAGGAACCTCTGTATTTACCATTGGTTTACAAGGAGGGACGATCCAGAATCAATTGGAGACGGATAATGTTCTTTTAGCAGAGCAAATCAACCTCGGAGGTAATAATGATCCATACGATGGTCGATTCGGAGATGACCCTAGTGGGAATCACCTTGATTTTAGTGCAGGATTGAAATTTACCAGTCAGTTGAGTAAAACTGCAGATTTGACTTTGGGGCTTTCTTTTAGCCACCTGACTACACCTAAGAATGGTATCATCTCAACTAATACTAACAACGATAATATTGACCGTCCATTAACTACATCTTTTCATGGCCGGTTTAACGCTGATTTAAGTGATCGCTTTATCCTTTCTCCAGGTTTTATTTATCAGACTACGGCTTCTCTTAATGAGATTGCACTGCAGGTACTAGCGGGTTACCGTCTTGGAGAGAAGAAAGATATGACTGTTTTTCTTGGACCTGGATATCGTATGATAGATAATGATGCAGTAATGGCTATTCTGCGATTTGATTATAAACAGCTAAGAGCTGGAGTGGCGTATGATTTCAATACTTCATCCTTGAATTCTGCAACTAACGGTCAGGGAGGTTTTGAGATCGCAGCTTCTTATATCGTAAGAATATTCAAAAAACCTACAGTTAAACCTGTAATCTTCTGTCCTCGTTTCTAAAACGACAGATGTATCGGAGATATCCAATATTAAATTGGGCTTCTTCGTTTTATTTAAGCTAATATCTTGTAAAAAATAATATGCTAATAATGATGAGACATATTGCAACGCTTATCCTTTTCATCGCTTCTTTTGGTACCCTCATCGCTCAACCACTCAATCGCTCCACGGCGGATGAAATGTTGGCAACTGCCGAAGAACAATTGGAATTGCGTGACTACTATAATGCCTTGACCTGGTTTGAAAAGGCTTATGAAGAAAATCGCGAATTAGAGATTGCTTATAAGATCGCTAACCTACACGAGTCTTTACGGGATTATCGTAAGGCTGAACGTTGGTGGAAGCGTATCGTTAATAAACGCTCTCGAAAAACGGTAAACCCATATATGCCTGCAGCGAGGTTTAACTACGCTCGGATGCTAAAGATGAACGGGGAATATGGCGAAGCAAAAAGTGAGTTTCAGCTATTTATTAGTGAAGCAGAAGACCCATCCATGATTGAGCGTGCAAAAGCAGAGCTTGCTGGTTGCGAAATGGGAAGAGAGATGGATGAAGTAGCTGGCCTTTCTATTGAAAATGCAGGTAAAGAGGTAAACACTAAATATTCTGAATACTCTCCATATTTGGTTAACGGTAACGAACTGTACTTTACTGCAATCCAGGCAGATGATGTAATCGTTATTGAAGACGCAGAGGATGATTTTCATTCTAGAGCCTTCGTTTCTCAGATGTCTGAAAACCGAAAAGGCGAAATGGAGTGGGGTGAGCCTTCAGCTTTAGGAACCAATATTAATCGTGAAGGCTTCCATATCGGTAATCTATCCATTTCAGAGGATGGGGGCCGTATGTATTTCACTCGGGCACTGCTTGATGGGAATGACCTCGGAGAAAGTAAAATATTCTACAGCGATAAAGGTGGAAACGGCTGGGGACCAGCTAATGAGGTAGAAGGCGTAAATGGTGATTTTATTGCTAAGCAGCCTGTTGTTGGAGAGTTATTCGGGAATGAAGTACTCTTTTTTGTCTCTAATATGGAAGGTGGATATGGTGGATATGATCTTTACTATTCTACCCGTCGTGGTGATACTTATGCTCCTCCGGTTAACTTAGGTGCAACCATCAACACAAAAGGAGATGAAGAAACACCGTTTTACAGAGATGGAGTATTATACTTTAGTTCTGACTGGCACCCTGGTCTGGGCGGGTTTGATATCTTTAACTCAGAGTGGGATGGCGCTAACTGGAGTGCTCCGATTAACCTCGGAAAAGGTTATAACTCTCCTCAGGATGATCTTTATTTCTCTATTGATGCAGAAGGCTATGACGGCTTTTTGATCTCTAATCGTGAAGGAACGAAGTCAGCACATGGTAAAACTTGTTGTAATGATATTTGGACGGTTAAGAAACTAAAAGTTGTGCTTGACCTGGCGGCAACAGTATTCGATAATACTAAAAAGCCGTTGAATGGTGCTACGGTTCAATTGGTGCAAATGGTAGATAACACTCCTGGCGAGACTAAGAAAAACACTAAGGACGAATCTAATGAATTTGCCTTTCCTTTAGGTCGAGAAGTGGCTTATATGTTGATCGCTTCGAGAGATGGATACTTCCCGGACACGGCTTATTTTAATACTACCGGAACGGATGTAACGACTACATTTGAACAACAGTTTTACCTTGCGCCAGTGCCAGTGGAAGAAGAGCCAGAAGTAGAAACGTATACGACGGATCAACCAATCGAGATGCAAAATATTTTCTATGACCTTGCTAAATGGGATATCCTGCCTGAAGCAGAAAGTGATCTTGGGCTTATTCTGGAGTTGATGAATAAGTATGGTGATATGGAGATTGAACTTTCTTCTCATACAGATGCGCGGGGTACGACCAAGTCTAATGAACGACTTTCACAACGTCGTGCAGAGTCAGCTAAAGCTTGGCTGGTAGAGAGAGGTATTGACGAATCGCGTATTACATCGGTAGGATACGGAGAGTCTCAAATCAGAAATCAATGTACAAATGGTGTTCGTTGTTCGGAAGAAGAACATCGATATAATCGTCGTACAGAGTTCAAGATTACTGCAGGCCCAACCAGTATCCAGATTGAAAAGACTCGACTTAAAAAAAAAGTGAACGAATAAGATCATCAGGCACTAATTCTGGCGGAAAACCAAAGGCTCCACAAAAAGTTGCAGCAGTAGAAATGGCTTTTGATAAGGAGTTACATGATTTCGGAAGAGTTAAGAAAGGAGATAAAGTAGAGTATACTTACAAGTTTACCAATAAAGGAACGGAAGATATTATTCTTGAATTAGTTTCCGGATGTGAGTGCTCTAAAATTACTTACGACGAAGGTGCAAAGTATAAGCCCGGTGAAAGTGGTGAGATCAAAGTAGTTTTCAATAGTGAGGACGAATTTGGTAAAGTCGAAAAAACACTGGATATCTTACTCGAAAATATTAATCCAAAGACAGGCTATCAATACATCCTGGATGTAAAGTACAAAGCGAACGTCTACGAATAGGATAGCAGCATGTACAAAAAATAAAGGTCATAAGACACATCATGTGTTACTTATGACCTTTATTTTTTTACACACCCACCATGACTCATGACT
>JAHDHW010000066.1:0-18465 GCA_020631105.1 Saprospiraceae bacterium
TGGTAACGGGATTTTTAAACACTTGATCTCTCTCAATAAAGTCTAAACCGCAAAACTTTCTCCACAACCACATTCTCGCGCGGCATTTGGATTGTTAAAAAAGAAGCCTTTACCATTCAAGCCTCCGGAAAATTCCAGGGTTGAATTACATAGATATAAAAAGCTCTTTAGATCAGTAACTACTCGTACGCCATTGTCCTCAAAAACCTGATCATTAGGTTGTTCTTCATTATCGAAATCCATTTTATAACTTAGTCCAGAGCAACCACCACTCGTAACGGATACCCGTACGAAGAAGTCGTCCCCCAAAGATTCGGTACTGCGAATCTCACTTATCTTTGCTTTTGCACTTTCAGCTACAAATAACATAACATATCAATTATCATCACACAAACGATTGTGCAATTTATTTTAATGATGAGAACTTTCGGTCTCCGGAGAAACTTCTAGTCCGTTTTTCTCTTGGTAATCTTTGATTGCTGCTTTGATTGCATCTTCTGCCAATACTGAACAGTGAATCTTTACCGGAGGTAAAGCCAACTCTTCAACGATAGCCATATTATCAATAGATAAAGCTTCGTCAATAGACTTTCCTTTTAGCCACTCTGTAGCTAAAGAAGAAGAAGCAATTGCGGAACCGCAACCAAAAGTTTTGAATTTAGCATCTTTAATTTTCCCACTTGCATCGTCTACTTCAATTTGAAGACGCATCACGTCACCACATTCTGGTGCACCAACTAATCCGGTACCAACTTTTTTATCTTCTTTGTTCATAGTACCTACGTTCCGTGGGTTCTTAAAGTGGTCCAGTAATTTATCTGAATATGCCATATCTCAATTATTTTATTTCTTAATGATCAAATTTATTTTTAGTGCTCGCTCCATTCAATGGACTCTAAATCTACCCCTTCTTTATACATTTCCCAAATCGGGCTGAGGTCACGCATATGATTTACACCTTTTGCAACTGCTTCCAAAGCATAATCAATATCTTCTTCTTTAGTAAAACGTCCTAAGCTAAATCGTAAAGAAGAATGCGCTAAGTCATCTCCTAAGCCTAAAGCAACTAGTACATAAGATGGTTCCAAAGAAGCAGATGTACAAGCAGATCCTGATGAAAGCGCAATATTTTGATTAAAGGTCATCATCAGGCCTTCTCCTTCCACATGCTTGAAAGAGATATTTGTAACGTGCGGCATCCGGTTTTCGGTACTACCATTTACGTATACTTCTTCCAGGATTTCTTTGAATCCGTTTTCTAATTTATCTCGAAGCTTTGACAGGCGCTCTGCATCCTGTGCCATTTCGTTTTTCGCAATTTCGGCAGCTTTACCAAAACCTACGATACCAGGAACGTTTAAGGTACCTGAACGCATTCCGCGCTCATGTCCACCTCCGTCAAGCTGAGCGGTAACTTTTACTCTTGGCTTCTTACGGTTTACAAAAAGAGCACCTACTCCTTTAGGGCCGTACATTTTGTGTGCAGTAAATGCCATAATATGTACTCCGGTTTCTTTAGGGTCAACCGGAATCTTACCTACTGCCTGTACTGCATCGCTAAAAAATAATACTCCGTGCTTCTCACAAATCTCTCCAATCTTTTTCATTGGCTGGATTACACCGGTTTCATTATTTGCCCACATGACAGAAACCAGGATAGTTTTATCTGTGATCGCTGCTTCTAATTCTTCCAAATTGATCAGCCCTTCGCTATCAACATCGAGGTAAGTAACCTCTCCGCCCATTTTCTCGATTTTCTTACAAGCATCAAGTACCGCTTTATGCTCTGTTTTAACGGTAATGATATGATTACCTTTACGAGCATACATTTCAAATACGCCTTTGAGTGCAAGATTATCACCTTCCGTAGCACCAGAAGTAAAAATCACCTCCTTTGGGTCCACGTTAATCAAGTTAGCAACCTGCTCGCGAGCATAGTCTACTGCCTCTTCTGCTTGCCATCCATAAGGGTGGTTTCGGCTGGCAGCGTTCCCCGGGTGCTGATAAAAATAAGGCAACATCGCTTCCACAACTCTTGGATCACAAGGGGTTGTTGCGTTATTATCGAGGTATATCATTCGTTTGTCTGTCATTGTTTTTATTTAGATTTAATCTAAAGAAAGAAATTGTAACTGCAAATATAACAGTTTTCTCTAAAAAATGTTTGTGCAAAAAATACATTTTCACTTGCGTGCCGACAGGTCTTTTCGATTATCTTCGCAGAAGAATATTTAAATCGTAATCTATAGCTAATATATGTCTAAGCAAGTATTTCCTGCTATATCCAAACAAGTATGGCTTGACAAGGTCATCAAGGACCTAAAAGGTAGGCCTTTAGAAGATTTGAACTGGGTGATCAACGAACAATTGACTATCCCGCCTTTCTATCATCCAGAGGATAAGATTGGTAAAAACACTGTAAATAGAGGCGATAAAGCGCAAAATGACTGGTTAATCGGTGAGGATTTCAATGTGGAGGATGCGACAGCGACGAACAAACGCCTCCTCTTGGCTTTGGAAAGTGGCGTAAATGCGCCGCGCTTAATTTTCACGGAGATTCCGACGGTTGCTCAACTTACGGAGGTTTTCAGAGGCGTAGGACTCGCGTATATAGAAACATATCTAGCGTTAAATAATACGACAGCGGAGCCTGGCGAATTTTACAAAAATTTCGTGGATTATCTTAAAGCGCAGGATTACGAGCCCAAAAAACTAAAAGGAGCCTTTTTATTTCAGCATGTGTCCGATGATCTTGCCCGTAATATTGCGGACGATTTGCCATTATTCCGCTGTCTTTCTGTCGATGGTCGAAACTTATCGGTACACGCTGCTGATGTTGTTGATGTACTCGCTGAGCTACTTCTTGGATTGGACGCATGGTGTCAACAAATCTCTGAATCATTGATCCCGCAAATACAGCTTCAACTCACTGTCGGCAAGAGTTACTTTCTGGAGATTGCAAAAATCCGGGCACTACATATTCTCTGGGCTAATCTGCAAGAAGCGTACGATGTATCTCCTCAGCCATTGAGTATTGACGCATATTTATCTCCGGATGCTTATGATGATTCTGACAATACGAACATGATTCGTTCGATGACGATGGCGCTTTCCGCAGTAATCGGAGGAGTAGATCGATTGACTGTTCTTCCCGCGAATCAAAAAGAGGATTCCTTTACTACCCGAATAGCACGAAACGTCCAGCATTTATTACAGATGGAAAGTTATATGGATCGTGTGATAGATCCTGCAAAAGGAAGCTATTACCTGGAAGCACTGACCAAGAAGTTAGTCGATTTAGCCTGGGAGCGTTTACAAAATGCTTAATCTTTCTTTGGCTTGAGTTTTTATAAACAAGAAGCGGTTTATCTTTTATGAGATAAACCGCTTCTTGTTATAAATATATTGATCGCTTTTAGAAGACTAAGATGCCATCTGTTTCATGGATTATACCATTCGTCATTTCCATATCTCGCTCTATTACTTTTGCTTTGCTAAGCCCCGCCACCATTTCAATTATATTTGGTGCACTGAGATTTACGTGAATCTTACGATCCTGATACACGATTTGAATCTGATAATTATCCTCAAAAAGATCAGAGGTATATTTCCCCATATCAGAGAATTGAACCTCCAAAATGATCTTTAAAACACTAGGAGAAACATCATCAATAGATGACCAGTTATTATTTTCCAAGAAAGCAGTCCAGGCCTCATTATTAGGAGCAAATAAGGTAAAATCTCCATCTACTGTATGCAAATCAAACGCTGCACGGACAATTGCTTCTTGCAACATACTGAATCTAGGTGTTTGTTCGATATAATCTTTCATTGCCATGATATTACTTGTGCAAGGTGTACAAGTACCACCACAATCTATCCCGGTCTCGTCACCATTCTGGATACCATCATCACAAGTTGGTGTTGCTGTACAAGGCGTACAACTGCCACCACAGTCTATGCCGGTCTCATCGCCGTTCTGAATACCATCATCACAAGTAGGTACTGCTGTACAAGGTGCACAACTACCGCCACAGTCAATTCCAGTCTCGTCACCATTCTGGATACCATCATCGCAAGTAGCCTCTGGTGTTTCTGGTTGTAAATCGTCCTCCTTACCACAAGAAGAAAACATGAAAAGTACAACCATAGTCAGGCATACTCCACTGAGTAATTTTCTCATCTAATATTTAGTTTAATTGTCGAATTGATAAAACGGGTAGATACTTACCCTTTAGGGGGGACTTTGTAGAGAAGGCAAAAAGAGTACCAAGCGTGATAAAAAAGGTCCCGGCTGGAAGTAGTGTGTTTAGGCAAAACTAATGTTCCCATAATTTCCTGCCGGAACCTTCGATCTCAAAACCATGAAGAAATTGTGCGAAAATGGCCAGTAGCGTAAGAGAGTCTAATAATCACCTGGTTGAACAAATAATAATCAGAGCACTACCAACCATTTCGGCATAATCGGATATATTCGGGTATATAATTATGCGCCTGCACTCTTTTGCACAGACTTAAAAAGGGTTGCAAATTTGGGTATTCTCAATCGAGTGTGTATCGGATGAGCTGGGCTTTGAGCCGTAGATCGTCACAAGCCCCCTGATCTCCGCTAATTTCAAAGGCATCGAATACGATTGCATCCGCTCCTCTTTGTTTAGCTTCCTGAGTCATCTCATCCTGGATGTTCTGAAGCATTAAACTGCCTCTAAATTCGATACTGACCAGATGCCCGATTGTCTTATATTCAGTTTCGATATCTGCTTTATCGTAGAAAGTATCGATCTGGTCTCTTGGACTAAAGGTGTCTCCAACGTAGTGTACGCGCGGTATGCTACAGGAACTAAGTGAAATAGCCATTATGGCTAAGAATGTGTTTAATAGATTTCTGTGAGCGGTTTTCATAAGCTTTAAATTTTGAATGTTAATCCAAAGCATATGATTAAGCCCTTACAACGACCACAGCCTGGTCAATTGAAGATCTTCCAATCTGTAGTCGTTAGTAAGTAGAACTTTTTTCATAGCTTTAAAAAAATTATTGTGTAAATGGAGTTCTCAAAAGTGTGTGTGTCCTAAACCCTATCGTTTCGAACTTGAGGGCAAGATATATCATAATAACGGGCTAAAAAAGACTCTGTTTGCCCACAAAATAGGTTTAACCTTAAAGTCCAAGTGTTAAGGTCAAACGTTAACGAAAAATGAGTTTTAATAACTGATTATCAATACTTTACTCAAGTGTTAAAATTTAAATTTGAAAAGTGTTAAGAAAGTTTAACAAGCCCGTTTTCCAGTAAAAAAGACAAAAGCACATTTATGTCCAATAAAAAACGACCAACGATCAATCCTAAAGCCTCAGAAAGGGTCCATAAAAGGCGAAAACCATTGCCGGAGGTAGATGTACTCATGGAAGGTATTCTAAAGGGAGATCGAGTTTTATTGAGTAAAGCAATCACCTTTATTGAGAGTGAACACCCGACACATCAGGATATATCCCGACAATTGATCGAACATTGTCTTAAGGCGAGAAAGCCTTCCATCAGGGTAGGAATTACAGGCAGCCCTGGTGTTGGCAAGAGTACGTTTATCGAAGCCCTCGGAAAACACTTGTTAGAAAAAGACAATCCTTTGGCAGTATTGGCCATCGATCCATCCAGTCAGATAAGTCATGGAAGTATTTTGGGGGACAAGACCAGGATGCAGGTATTAGCGGCCGACCAACGCGTCTACATTCGTCCTTCTCCAGCAGGAAATAGCCTCGGAGGGGTGGCACAAAAAACACGAGAGACCATTATCCTTTGTGAAGCTGCGGGTTTTGAAAATATTTTTGTTGAAACGGTAGGCGTCGGGCAATCCGAAATCGCTGTCCATTCGATGGTAGACTGCTTTGTATTATTACTTCTACCTGGTGCGGGAGATGATCTACAAGGGATAAAGAGAGGGATAGTTGAAATGGCCGATCTGGTTGTTGTGAATAAAGCAGATACCGGTCGACAGCAATTAGCTGCAGAATCCCGAAAAGCTTATAAAAATGCCTTGCATTTATTCCCTCCCAAAGAGAACAACTGGATTCCTCAGGTTTTGAGTTGTTCGGCATTGGAAAATACAGGGATAGCAGAAGTTTGGGCAGCCGTCAATGATTTTCGAAAGCATACCAGTGCTAATGGAACTTTTGAGGAACATCGTCAAACACAAGCTCGTTTCTGGCTTTATGAAAGTATCCATCAGCAATTGAAAAGGCAATTTTTTGAGCATCCAAATATTAAGACACAGTTAGCGCAAATGGAAAAGCAAGTTGAAGCAGGCGAGCTATCTCCTTTCCGGGCAGCAAGTGATCTCCTTGCTCTGATAAAGATCAGCGCAAAATAAAAGCATCCTCCTATGCAGGAAGATGCTTTTGAAAAATTATTTGTTTTGGGTGTAAATTAGTTCAATTACTTTATTACAAGCTTCCGATCTACAAACTTACCCTTGTAGTGGAACCGAATAAAATATATGCCCGCAGGTATTCCTGAGATATCCATCAGGGTTTCATTATTATTTACATTATAGTCAATGACTTTGATCCGCTTTCCTGCAGCATCAAACACTGAGACACTTACCGGGCCTTCAATTTGTTCGAAGCTTATGTGCACAAAGTTTTGTGCTAGTACAGGATTCGGATAGATCAAAATGTTATCATCTCCACAATCAATACTTAAAAACTCTACACTAGAATACTTGAATGTCCCATCGAGGTCAACCATTTTCAATCGGTAGTAATTATTCGTCTGGGCATTCTCATCTAAGAAAACGTAAGAAGCAAATTGCTCAGCATCACTGCTACTTATTACCGAAATCATTTCAAAATCACGGCCGTTGTGGCTTCGCTCAATTTCGTAATGACTGAAGTTGATTTCAGAAGCAACGGCCCAATTCAGTTCTGCTTTGCAATCCTGAGCTGCCGCTCGGAAATAGGATAAGTCTACCGGTAAAGCAGAATAGGTCATTTGAATTGCAGCAGTTCCACCGCCCAGACTCGTCAAGCCGGAGAATTCAATATAGTTTTTGCCATTACCTGTGGAACTTGCTGTACCATCGGTCATCCCTGTTTTGGACTCATTGATACTATTTGAATCGAAGCTAGAAATATCCGAACTTCCGGAAATTCCACTACTACTAATATCTCCACTACTAACTCCTCCATCTTTTGAAAACCAAAAGAAGTTACGACTTACTGTTCCAACGGCACCACTTTCCACATCATCAGCAGCTGTAGATAGTGCTGTCAGTTCACTGGCAGGGAAATAAAATTTGACATCAAATGTACTTCCTGTTGTAGGTGTATCTTTAAGCGAAACACTCCAATCTCTTTCCATGACTAAACTCGATTCTGTGTCCCCAACTACGTGACGATCGGTAGGATCATTTTCTAATTTGATCTCAACGAAGTCTATTAAATCTGCAATAGGAACAGTATTCGGACTTCCTGTTGAATTACGTAGTGCAAAGAGATAATTCTCAGGTTCAAGTGGATTATAAAAATAATACCAACCATCACCAGGCGTACAGTATGCTGTTGCGCGTACTACTTTGGAATTCGCGCCATCAACATGTAAAGTGCCATTAAACTCATAATTGGTAGTAGTGGTTGAAGCAGATTCAGAGATCGCGTAGTAGACTTTAGAACTAGAACAATCTAATAATACATCACGGAAATCCGGTTGTCCATCTCCATCCTCATTATTCGGAAAGATCATTGAAGGATCGTCTCCACTAGTCGGTGCACTAGCAGTAGTACTTGCTCCTTCACTACCATTATCATCAATAGGCGTATTATAACTTGTTACAAG
The DNA here is from genome assembly GCA_020631105.1 of Saprospiraceae bacterium. Taxonomy (GTDB): domain Bacteria; phylum Bacteroidota; class Bacteroidia; order Chitinophagales; family Saprospiraceae; genus JAHDHW01. The sequence goes on from JAHDHW010000066.1 coordinate 7,827, forward strand.
CGGGCTTGTGGTATCGCTATCAAAACAATCTTCTAATCCATCTTTATCCACATCCGAACCATCACAGGTTCCAACACCGGCATCGACTTTAGAATCTCCGTCCAACAGATCATCCCAAGCTTCTTGCATATCAGCAATATTATCCCCATCGGCGTCCCAATCCAGGTAATCTGGTGTTCCGTCGCCATCATGATCATAAGGTGTTCCTTCAGAGTCTCCGGCATCCTCTTCAATTCCACTTCCTCCAAATCCCACTATTGAATCATAAGCATCATCAATACCATCCCCATCGGCATCCATATTACTTGGTAGATTATACCCCGGAGTATCCTGTCCTTCGATATTATCCACGATACCATCAGCATCCGCATCAATATCTAAGAAGTTAGGTCGATTATCTTCGTCCGAATCTCCCAAAGTATAAGACTCGGGGTAACCATCAAAGTTTGAATCTTCTGTATCTATCATGGGGCTACCGTCGCCGACAGTTGTCGCATTTGCATCATTTGCCGCATCACCATCATAGGTTGGCGACCATCCATCATTATCTCCTGTATCAAATGCGGTAGGGTTTGAAGTATTATAATCATCTACTAAACCATCGCCATTAATATCTGCACCTCCCCCTTCAATAATATCTACAATACCATCATTATCGGCATCCAAATCAAGATGATTTGGCTGAGCATCTGTATCCGCATTTACAACATTACTTCCTCCTTCAGTCATCTCTTCCCCTGTTGCGTTTACACGACCATCATTATTGGTATCCGCTGTTGTTTCTATCAGAGCTGTTCCGTTAGCGCCATTGCCATCCGGGCCATCACTGGCCGCTTCATCAAAAATATCTGCTAAACCATCGCCATCTGCATCCCAGGGTAAAGCATTTGTATCTACTCTTCCATCTCCATCATCATCTGAACCACCTGCTTCAACTAAATCCGGAATACCATCATTATCCGCATCTAAATCCAGTCCGTCTACATGGCCGTCGCCATCAAAATCCATGGTGGCTCCTGTATCTCCATCTCGCCAAACACCTGAACCGTTGGTCTCCACCAGTGATGTACCATTTGTACCGGTACCACCTAAACCATCGCCAGCATTTTCGTCATAAATATCCGCAAGGCCATCGTTATCCACATCTGTATTAACATCTACACGACCATCGCCATTGGTATCGATTCCGCCTCCTTCAACGATATCCGGAATACCATCATTATCCGCATCCAAATCCAGATAATCAACATGACCATCGCCATCCGTATCTTCATTAGGAATAGATGTCCCTGTCGTACCAGAGTTACAAGCTGCCAATGTACAGTTACTATCATAAGTATCCGCTAAACCATCAGCATCGGTATCTGTCAGATCATCTACACGACCATCTCCATTGGTATCATCTCCTCCTGCTTCAATGACATCCGGAATACCATCATTATCCGCATCCAGATCAATTCCATCTACCAAACCATCGCCATCTGAATCCAATGGATCGCCAGATGGGTCAAGCCAATCCGCTGAACTATTGGTCGTTACTAATGCATTCCCATTCGTTCCACTTCCTGCGCCATCACTAGCATTTTCGTCATAGATATCCGCTAAACCATCGCCGTCTTCATCTAAGGTCACATCAACTAATCCGTCATTATTAGTATCCGCACCTCCTGCTTCAACGATATCCGGAATACCATCATTATCCGCATCAATATCAAGATAGTCTTTTAGCCCATCTCCATCATGATCAAGATTAGGAATATCGGTCCCCGTAGTAGCAGGTGAACATGCTCCTATCAAACATTCGTCATCATAGGTATCGACCAAACCATCGCCGTCTGTATCTGTAGAATCATCGGCACGGCCATCACCATTGGTATCTACTCCTCCTGCTTCAACGATATCCGGAATACCATCATTATCCGCATCTAAATCTATATAATCCGGAATGCCATCTAAATCCTGATCGTATACATCATTGATTCCATCATTATTGGTATCCACGAATGTTGGAAAACCTGCAGTGATATCATTATCATCTAAGTAATTCGGAATATTATCGCCATCCGCATCTCCAACAGGGTTAAAACCTGTACCTCCATCTTCATCGGCATTTGTAATACCATCATTATCTAAATCAATATCTGAGGTTTCCCTCCAATCTCTCTCAGGAGTGCCTGTATCATCAAAGTCAGTATAGCTATTTGGCGTTAGGCCACCATCCGTTGGATCAAGTGAGCCAATGTTATTATCGTAACCATCATCCAAGCCATCAAAGTCAGCATCGTTTCCGGTATACATTCCGGTACCCGCATTATTGGAAGCGTCACTTCCATCTACTACGCCATCACCGTTGGTATCATGTGCCTCAATATTATCTGCTTCCAGATCATTATCTGCGTCTAAATCCAGATAATCTGCTCCATCATTGACACCATCTGTGTTCTCTGGAGTAATCCCGGCCCCACCAAAGCTTCCAATAGTACCAGCTACTTCATAGGCATCGTTCAAGCCGTCGCTGTCACTATCTGTAGTAGGTGCTAAATAACTAGCGGTAGCCTGTCCTTCGCTATTATCAACAATACCGTCGTCATCTGCATCAATATCCAACCAGTTGGGTTGTCCATCTCCGTCATAATCGGGGTTATCAGCCCCAGTAGAAAAGTCTGCAATTGCGTTTCCGTCAGCGCCATCCGCTGTAGAAGTAATTACTCCATCGTCATAATTATCTTCCCATCCATCCAGATTCGCATCAAGGCGAGTACCTGCCACTGATCCGTCATCCGCCATTCCATCTCCATTACCATCTTGTCCTCCGGACTCTATCACATCGGTAATGCCATCATTGTCCGAATCAATATCCAAATGGTTAGCAAAGCCATCACCGTCAAAATCAATAGACGTATCGGTTAAGTTATCATCAACTAGCGGACTAGCCATAGTTGCATCAGACCATCCGTCGAAATTGGTATCTCCAGTAATCGGATTACTCATATCATCCGCCATACCATTTCCATCTGTGTCCACTCCTCCTATTTCGACAAGGTCAGCAATCCCGTCATTATCAGAATCCAGGTCAATATAGTCCGGTCGACCATCACCGTCTGTATCCTCATTAGGAATATCAACACCTACTGTCGCACAATTAACCGCTGGAATAGAGAAAGACAAACCATAAAGCGAAGCTCCACGGGTTACCCTTTCTACATAAATAAAACTAGCATCAGCATTCAAAGTATAAGTAAACACTTCAGGTCCTGTACTTGTATTTACAGACGATGTATATAATTGAGTGTTGGAATTGGTGCCACCACTGGTCGTTCTTTGCGAAATATTTTGTGTAGTTGTATTCGTATTGGTACCTGACCGAGCTATAGTTATTAGGATATCTGTACCAGAAGGTACTACCTGCCCTAATGCTAATTCGATATAATCCCCGGCAAAGAGGTTCGTAAAGCTTGTTCCCGGAGCACCGACAGCGTTTGCAGGATTACTGGTCGTACCACCATCAAGAGCGGCAGTAGCATTTCCAGAGCTCGCTGCACTAACGATACAGCTACTATCATAAATATCAGCAAGGCCATCGTTATCTTCATCCGTTAAATCATCCGCTTTACCATCATCGTTGGTGTCAGTTCCTCCTGCTTCGATGATGTCAGGGATACCATCATTATCGGCATCCAAATCTACATAATCCGGAATACCATCCAGGTCAGTATCATAGATATCATTTATGCCATCACCATTAGTGTCCGTAAAAGTTGGAAAGCCAACCGCAATGTCACTGTCATCCTGGAAGTTAGGAATGCCATCACCATCTTCATCTCCTACTGGGTTAAAGCCTGTTCCGCCATCTTCATCCGCATTTGTAATACCATCATCATCCAGGTCAATATCTTCTGTTTCTCTCCAATCTCTTTCTGTTGTAGTTACATCATCATAATCAACATAGCTTGAAGGGGTCAGACTACTATTAGTCGGATCTAGCGAACTTGTATTATTATCGAAACCATCATCCAAGCCATCCTGATCTGAATCTACTCCGGTCGCTGCGCCATTATTAGCGTTAGCTCCAGTATCTCCGGCGCCATCCCCATTAGTATCATGTCCTTCGATGATATCTTCTTCTCCATCATTATCTGAATCAAGATCCAAATAATCAGGTTCACCCAAAACTCCATCTGTATTTTCAGGAGTGATCCCTGCTCCGCCAAAGGTTCCGATTGTTGCTACAACTTCGTAGGCATCATTTAATCCGTCATTATCCGTATCCGTTGTTGGTGTAACATAACTTGCAGTCGGCTGTCCCTCATTATTATCAACAATACCATCATCATCTGCGTCGATATCAAGCCAATTAGGAAGCCCGTCGCCATCAAAATCAGGTTGACCTCTTCCTGTTTCAAAGTCAGCCACGGTATTAGCATCTGCTCCATCAGTTGTAGTTGTAATAGTTCCAGCATCATGACTGTCATCCCAGCCATCATAATTTGTATCGGTAAAAGTACCGGCATTATTATCCGCCATACCATCTGCGTTACCATCTTGTCCTCCTGATTCCTGAACATCTGTAATCCCGTCATTATCAGAATCTATATCAAGGTGATTCGCAAAAGTATCACCATCGAAATCAACATCATTATCACTTAGATTAGTATCAACCAAGGGACTCGCTGTAATGTTATCTGACCAACCGTCATTGTTAGTATCACCCGTAGCTGGGTTACTCATGTCGTCAGCCATACCATTACCATCCGTATCCACTCCTCCTACTTCAACCAAATCCGCAATCCCATCATTATCAGAATCTAAATCCAGAAAATCATAAACTCCATCACTATCTGTATCTGCATTTGTAATATCTGATCCTGGCCCTGCGGGTGGCGCATCATAGGTTGCGGACACACTAGCAACACAAGAGGAAAATGTAGTACATACACCAGCTCCTATGCTTGAGTTTGCCTGGATCGTTAATTCAACTTTACCATCATTATTCCAGGTATTCCACTGTGCCTGAGTGATTGTATATGTGAATCCCATTCCTGGAGAGGCACAATCTCCATAAGTTGTATTATCAGAATTTTGTCTGTTTTGACCGGATGCGATTACGACTCCTTCTTCACCAGTAAGGGCGAAAGTCTCAAAATCTCCTCCGTAGTCTCCTTCCATTGTAAAGGTAAAAGTAACATCACTTAATGCATCCGCCGCAACACCATCAAAAGTAATATTATGTGTAGGGGCAGTTGTATTTTGACAATCATCCGAAGCCGTTTTAGAAGTTGACACCCCTACTCCAGCATCATTGGAAGAATCGTAGGTATCTACTAATCCATCTCCATCCGTATCGGTCAAATCATCTGCAATCCCGTTATTATCCGTATCAGTTCCACCAGCTTCAATAATATCCGGAATACCATCATTATCTGAATCGAGATCCAAAAAAGAAGGGATACCGTCATTATCCGGATCATTTACCGCACAAATCCCAAATGAATTCAAAGTGCAGAAATCTTCATCCATATAATTAGGGATATCATCATTATCACTATCAATTGTAGGGTCCTGGGTTCCGCAATCAGGATTATTCCCGATGCAATTTTCTAAATAATTAGGAATCCCATCATTATCCCAATCAATATCAACAGCATCATAGATTCCATCACCATCTTTATCCTCTCCACAATCACTAATTAATGTTAAACCTCCAGTCTGAAACTCTTGCTTCGCAAACCAATAGGTGTTAATTGTATTTAAATCACCATATTCCGAGTCCGCCCATTGGTGGCACGCTGGTTCGCATCCTTCTGCATTAATTTTTTCCTGCCCCACGATACTTGGATCATCAGGAATATTTTCATCGTCCCAGTAATATTTCAATGTATATGATACTGTTGGGATCGGACGTATAATTGTAGATTTAAATCCGCTTAAGTTATACTCTGCATCGTATATCGGTATATGATATCTTCCTTGAGAAAAGGCAATTTCTACAGGGATAACAATAGTGGTCGGATCGAGGGGGTTCCCTAGTCCATCAAGACCATCCCAATCTATATATCTAGTATACAAATTAGGTGTGTCATCTGTCAGCTGTTCCTGTACATCAATTGCAAACAAGCGATCTGCAGTACCCGGATCATAAACACCTACTCCTGTTGCCTGATCCTGATCGAGTAAAAGTTCGATTACTCCTTGTTGAGTCGTCATCACTCGAAAATGATAGCCTACCTCTGGACAACCAGTTAATTGAGTAGAATCTGTTAAGAGGGAACCAAATGAACCCGATGGATAGACATTTTCATCCGGGTCATTTAAAAATATTTTGTATTCAACGGTATTACCTTGTCCACCGTTTAAAGATTTACGGTCAGACAGTACATCACCCGATGTGCCTGTTCCGGTGCTATTCATGGAAATATTAAAAGCCGCAGGCTGAAAACCAGAGTTAAGAAAATCTATATCAGAGACAAAACCATCCTCAGTATAAACATAAAGCCTACCGTTGAAAGAACGGTCAAACCAAGAGTAGGTCACACTAGGTTTCTCAATACTCGGTAAAAAGAAAGCCCAGTTTTTGGCATATATTCTACCATCAATTGCTGTAGGGCTACTATTATTTGTAGCGACTGTAATGTCAAAATATGGAATTGAAAACTCATCCCCGCTATCTGTCAATTCCTCAGTACTAAACTCAATATAATAGTCGCCGGCAGCTAGCCCTGAGGGATTAAACGTAAATGGTGTATAACCACTCACTCCGCCTATCGGTGATGGTCCGGCTACAGTTTGAGCATAGCTATTAATATTTGCAGTTGTTGCATCAATTAACTGCGGCCCATATGCTACGGTTCCGTCAGGTGCTATGATACGGAAATAGAAATCTATATGATTCAAGCCTGGGTAATGACCATCTTCGATTGCCTGAGATAAGCCAATGTATACTTGCTCACTTTCCGGGTTAGATATATTAATGTATAACCTTTCGGAATCTGAGCTGCCGTAACGAGCAAAGTTGTAGTAATTAGGACTGTTAATATGCAAGGAGATGGTATCCAAGCTAGTCGGTGCCAATTGAGGGGTCCCCTCTGCAAATAAAAAATTAGTTGAAATCAAACTAAAGAATAGAATACTCAAGACATACGATATCCGAGTGAAGTTCGTGGTGAACTGCATGACAAGTTGGTTTTAGCAATGTTCTAATAAATAGCGTTTCTGCGCCTTTTAATTCTTAGTCGTAGCTTTAAGGATATCTATCATAGAATTATTAATAACCATACCAAAAGACATTAAACAAGACGCTTGCGGTGAACTTTTTTTTATTTTTTGCCTGTCACATTGTTATTTAAAACAAAAAACTTCCAATTCGTCTATTTTAGTATAGGAGCAGATTATGGCTTATTGATTTGAATACTTAAACAGAATTAGTGACCTTAATGTATCCGTTGACAAGGTTTGGGGGCGAAACCTTGGCTTAATCCTCAGATGCAGGACTAAGGATGAGTGATCAAAGTGCTCCCGATATTTATCGGGAGAATCAGCGAATAAAAAACACTTCAGCGAAAATAAAATAAACTGTAGAAATAATGGCTACCAGTGAAAAGCAGTTATTGACTATTTATAATTCTTCTCAGGACTACATCGGATTAATAAATCTTAGTCCTGAAGGAACCTACATTGTTAAAAGCATTAATCAGACAACTGTCCGTTTTTTTCGCAAACTAGGTTTACTTAAGCATGAAACGGATGTCATTGGTGTAGAATTACAAGAGCTATTTAAGGATATATATGACTTAAGTGATAAGGCAATAGAGTATCGTATGAAAAATATTGCCGCTGTTTTCGAAGGCCATGAAGTCTTTAAATATGAAAGTGTTTTCAGCCCTAAAGGAAAGCAAATATCCCTACATTTCGAAACGGTTATTTCTCCAATTATAGATGATAATGGCCGATGTACTCAGGCCTTATATGTTGCTCGGGACATTACTAAAAGCCACGAAAGGAAAGCTAAAATAATTGCTAGTGAGCGACGATTATCTATGGTCTTCAATGGAGCAAGGGATACCTCTTTTATTTTCGACATTAAGAAAGATGGTAAGTTAGTTTTTGCGGATGCAAACCAAGCTTTTATTGACGCTACAAAAGAATTCATCCCTGCGCAGGAAGTAAAAAACCTATATGGTAAGGATGCTCATTATTTTTTGAGTGTATTTATGAGGCATCCTCCAGAGGTTGTTGAAAAGCGACTAAAGGGAATTCAAGGGATTATAAAAGATAAAAAAACTGTTGAATATAATGAGCATTACAACCTAAATGATGGCCAGCGCCTGGATCTGGAAGTTACGGCAACACCTATCCTGAACAACGAAGGAGAGTGTGAACAATTACTGTTTGTATCTCGTAACATCACCAAAAAAGTAGAAGCACAGCGTGCATTAGCGATTAGCGAAAAACGATTATCCACCATCTATAATTCTTCGCAAGATATCATTGCGTTAATAAAAATATCTCAAGATCGAGCGTTTTTAGTGGAGTCCATAAACCAAACAGGTATTCAATTTCTGCAGCAGTCTAATATGATTCAATCCCCAGAAAAACTGATCGACCTGAATATGGAATTAGTTTTCGCTGAGCTTTTTGCCTTAACTCCTTCGTTAGTTCAAGAAAGAATGGACGGACTAAATCAGGTATTTGAAGACCAAAAAACTATTACTTATCGAAGTCCTTTAAACCTTCCGGGAAAAGATATCTTCATTGATTTTGAGACTGTTATTTCTCCTGTGCTGGATCCAAGTGGCAAATGCTCCCATCTTTTATATACTGCCCGCAATATTTCTGAAAGTGAAGCCGCTAAAAGAAAATTGATAGCCAACGAAAGGCGATTGGCTTCCATCTTTAATAGTACTACGGATCAAATGGCCATAGTTGACATTACGCAGCCAAACAAATTTATCCTGGAAGACACAAATCATTCTTTTAATATTTCGTGGGATAAAGCAGGTACTCCTATTAACATTAAGGACTTATACAATCAAGATATTATTCCGTATATCCAACAGTTGATGCAGTTCTCTCCAAGCTATTTTGCAAAAATCCTAAAGCAAATTAACTCTATTATAGTTGAAAAAAAGCCGTTCACCTTTGAAGAACTTTATAATGCCCCCAACGAAAAGCGGTATAACCTTGACATCTCCATTGCGCCGATACTTAACAAAGAAGGTAATTGTGCCAAGCTTCTTTTTGTTATCCGTGATGTTACCTTAAAGACAAAAGCAAAGGAACAATTGATCTCTAAAATTCTGGAAACAGAAGACAGAGAACGTAGTCGTTTTGCAAAAGAGCTGCATGATAGTCTGGGGCAAATTCTTACTGCGGCATCTATTAATTTTGATATTGCTAAAAAAGGCATAGAAAACCTTCCGGATGATCAACAGGAAAAATTCCGCGCAGGCTTAAGATTTCTAAAGGAAGCTATCGATGAGAGTCGAAATATTGCACATAATCTGATGCCACAGAGTATTTCAGATTTCGGATACGTTCTGACCATAGAGAGCTTATTAGACAATTTGGGCCAAGGTACTAACATCCAGTTTACATTCTATAATAACCTCAACAAAACGAGACTTTCAGAAGAAATTGAACTCAGTTTATACCGCGTTACTCAAGAAGCGATCAACAATATCCTTAAACACTCCAAAGCCACTCAGGTTACTATTCAATTGATCAAACATCAGGATTCGCTGATCCTGACGATCGAAGATAATGGCAAAGGATTTAACAAACTTGAGCATATAGCCAGTTTTGGGCTAAATAGTATGAAAAACAGGGCGCAAGCGCACTCCGGAGTTCTGGACATTGATAGCCACCCCGGAAAAGGTACCTCAATTACTTTAGAAATTCCTACTGATTTTGTAAATTGAGGATCGCTTGCTGTTCATAGTCTGACCCGAACCTCATTAATTAACAGATGGCTTCATGATCAAAGTATTACTGGTTGATGACCATAAAATTGTACGTGATGGTATCCGCGCAAGGTTGGATAGTGATATGCGCTTCCTAATATTGGATGAAGCTTCCGATGGACAGGAGGCCCTCGACAAATTAGAATCTTCTCGCATTGATATCGTAATCATGGATATTAATATGGATGGAATGGATGGAATTACAGCCACCGAAAAAATCAGCACTGATTTTCCGCACATTAAAGTATTAGCACTTACCATGCTCTCCGAAAACCAGCACATCAAGCAAATGCTAAAAGCCGGTGCCGCAGGCTATTTGCTTAAAAACTGTGAAGAAGAAGAACTTAAAAATGCAATTGTAACGATCCATGAAGGGGGCACTTACTATAGCCCCGAAGTTACCAAAGTCATTATGAATAGTCTGGCAAATACGAAAGTAAAACCCACCAGAACTACTTTACAAATCCCACTCACAAGTCGCGAAAAAGAAGTCCTTCACCTCATTTTAAAAGAATACTCTAATAAAGAAATCGCAGAAGAGCTTTTTATAAGCGTCCGAACAGTTGATGCCCACAAACGTAACTTACTCGAAAAAACGCACTCCAAAAATATTGCTGGCTTAGTACTATTCGCTATTAATAATCAGGTCTTTGATGATCTATGAGTCATGGGGTATTAGTCAT
>JAHDHW010000066.1:18565-26288 GCA_020631105.1 Saprospiraceae bacterium
CTTTTTCATAGGTGATTCACCTAGGTTCCATTTAGGCATTTTGCTGTTAATTCTGTCTCCCTTTTCTGTTACTTTTGTTTAGTCATTAATCATTCATTGTATTGATATAAAATGCCTAAAACAAAGCTACTGTTAATATCATCTAAAGGATTAATTACAGAAACAATCATTGATTCTTTTTCTAGTGACTTCGAGGTTTTGATTGAGTATATCAGCCCGGAGAAAACCAGTGATATTAGTACCGATTCACTTCAGTCTCGTGATGCTGACATTTGCGTCCTCAACCTGTCAAGCATTTCAGCAAACAGCGATAAGTTCTTCAAAATTATAAAGCAGGCAATCTTTCCCACACCGACCCTGGTCCTACATCATTATGCCCAAAAAGCATTCGCCAATGCATTTATCGAAATGGGTGCACAAGCCTATTTACCCGTAAACTTCCATAAAAACGAAATCAATTACGCTATCCAACAAGTATTAAACGGGCAGGTTTTTGTTAGCGATTCTATCCTTTAACCCTCTTTTAGGCATATTACTTATTTATAATAAGTAGGCATTTTACTGGTTCATAAAGCAAGGATATTCTATATATTTACAAAACACAAAAACGAACCATGTCAAAAATAATGATTGTTGATAGCCCAAGGTGGGGTGATTCGATACGACAGGATATAGATCAGACCCACTATACTGTTATTGCTAAAACTAGCAACTTAAACTCATGCTTAGAACTACTTAAAAATATTTCTCCAGATTTAATGCTGCTAGACCTTCAAATTATCCAAAGTGATGTCGCCAAAAACATTCGGGATATCAAAAACTTAGCACCAAATACCAACATAATATTGTTACATCATTCAGCGGTAAGCAGATCAACTATAATCAACCCAGACATCAAAGGATATTTAATTAGATCCTGCTTGAAAGAAGAGTTGAACTTCGCAATTAAAAACGTCTTACTTGGAGAGTATTATTTCACACCAGAAGTTATCAGTCAGCTGATCAAAGACTGTTTCAACATTTCAGAACAAAAGGACTTACCCTCCAATATTTCAGAACGTGAAAATGAGGTATTACAATTAATTCTGAAAGAATATAGCAATCAGGAAATTGCAGAAACCCTATTTATTTCTCGTCGTACAGTTGAAGTGCACAAACGAAATCTTCTCCTAAAAACGAATAGCAAAAACCTGGTTGGACTCGTTTTATTCAGCGTCCAAAATAACCTAGTGCAACATGCATAGGTAAATTACCTATTCAGAAACATTAGGTTTTTTGCTAATGATAATCCCTTAACATTAAGTTAACTTTGTAAGAAAGAACCTGATAACAAATGGGTTTCTACCCCAACAAAAGATACTTAATGTGAGCGGAGGTTATCGGGCTGATCATCTCAACTATGATAAGCCCGATTCTTTTCCCGCTTAATAGTGCACAAGAAACTTAATATAGAGAGGAAGTAAAGGCTACTTTACCGAAAAAACTTTCCCCATCTGGGAAGGTTTTTTTCGTTATAGCCATTCCTATAGTTTCGGAATCCCTTCCTTATGTCTATCTTTACCTAACTCAAGAATAATAAGCGCATTCAAAATATTAATCTTGGGCATTCTTTTACCTGACCTGCCTCTGCCTGTAAGACCAAAAATTATGAATCACCCTTCTAGCCTTTCTGATCGTGGCCATCTTGCTGCCAGCTCAATGATCCGCGTTGATATGCAGTTATATGAAGAAGCGCTCGCTGATAATTTTCATGCAGTCGACAATCCCCAGGGAGCTTTGTTAATGAACATGGCAGAAAACAACTTATGCTGGCCCACTCTTCAAAAAAAAATACATCAGGTTACCCGGTCAAAAGAAATTCCTCATTGGGTATCTAACTATACGTCCGCTTTGGGCGCTCCATCTTTTCGAGAAGCTCTAGCTAATTTCCTTAGCCGTTTTCTAACAAAACGCCCAATCAACTCTGAACATCTTGGCTGCTCTGCCGGTGCTACTCCTGTAGTCGAAGTGAGTGCCTGGATCCTCGGTGATGACGGAGATGTCGGTGTTTTTCCGGCGCCTTCTTATCCGGTATACAAACAAGATATTGGAAACAAAGCCGGTATGGAAAAGTATGACTTAATCACACATGAGGAATTAGACGACATACAGGATCAATTGATCTTATCAACAGCACATCTGGATCATGCCCTCGCAGATATTGAAAGCCAAAACAAACGATTCCGATTATTAGTATTAACTAACCCTGATAATCCTACCGGCAATCTTTATAGTACTGCTCAATTAAATGAGATTGCCAAATGGTGTATAGATCATCAGGTGCATTTGATTGTTAATGAGATTTATGGCCTTTCCATCATTGATACCAAACACCCTGCGCTCGAACGGGATTATCCAAAGGATATGTCTTTTGAATCCTTTGCCAATATAATTCAGGAACAGGAAAGTGATTACCTTCATCTTTGGTATTCGCTTTCAAAAGATTTTGGTGCATCCGGATTTCGGATCGGTCTTGTCTACTCCTTGAACGATGAATTTCGACAAGCTTATAACAATTTCAATGCACCTCATATGGTGTCCAATTATACCCAGTGGGTCTTTCAGGAAGTCCTAAATGACCATGATTTTATTACAGAGTATATAAAAGAGAATCAAGCCAAACTTACGCACTCCTACTCTATCGTTGTCCGATATCTGCGCGAAGCTAATATACCCTATGTACCTTCCAGAGGAAGTTTGTTCTCCTGGGTAGATTTATCTGTATTCCTGGATACTCCGACCGCTGATGCCGAAACCCGGCTTTGGCAAAGTATCTACGAAAATACTAAGGTGCTCATTACACCTGCAAATGGCTTCGGCAACAAAAAACGGGGGCAATTCCGATTGGTATATACCGCGATGCCGCCTGAGCAATTAGAAATTGCAATGCAACGATTGATTAACTATCTCAAAACCTTATAAAATACATTTTCGAGAATTTATATAACTTACAGTGTGGACCGACTGATCAAAAAATTAAATTCCTACGTATCGCTTAGCGAAGAAGAGCTAAGCTTTACTACTCAATTCTATCATCCCAAAACATATAAGAAGGGAGAGTTAATCATTAAGCCCGGATCATACGTCAAACATTGGTACTTTGTAGAGTCAGGATGTTGTTGCTTTTACACTGTGAAAGACGGAAATGAAAAGGTAATTGAATTCTTTACAGAAGGCGATTTCTTTACTGACATCTATGCCTATTTACAAGAAGTGCCTTCCAATGCTTATGTCAAGGCCACTGAAACCTCTCGTATCTATTCTGCTTCCAAAACAGATGTTCAAAAATCATTTGATTACTCCCATCGTATCGAGCGTATTGGTCGACTTACGATGCAAGAAACGGTGCTTGAGACCTTTCGCCGGGTTGCTCACCTGAATAACCTAAGTAACGAAGAACATTACCTTCGGCTCCTCGAAAAACGCCCGAGCCTTTTCCAGAGAGTTCCACAATACCTCATTGCATCCTACCTCGGTTTGACGCCGGTAGGCCTTTCAAAGATTCGTAAGCGCCTGCGAATAAATAAAAATAACACCTAGTAAACTCCTCCTGGATACTGTCTAAATCCTTATATCAGATCACCAATTATTGACACATAAAAAAGGACCACACCTGGGATGGTATGGTCCGAACTTTAGAATAAAAGTGGGTTAGAAAAGATTGCTCTTCACCCTATTCTCATATAATTTGACTGCCATTGAGCGGAGATTTATAGCAATCATTAAACTGGTCTAAAATTAAATGTGTATCATAAACTAAATTGCTCCCCGAAGGGAGCAACCTAGATTAATTATTGGCTTTTTCGGCTTGTCTTTGAGCCTTTCTAGCTTTCTTTTCTGCTTTCGCTGCTTTTTTCTCCGCAATACGGATTTGCTTATCGATTTTGTCTTGCGCTTTTTCGGCTTTACGAGCAGCTTTTTCGGCTGATTTTGCAGCTTTCGCGGCCTTCTTCTCCGCCTTTCTTTTTTGCTTAGCTTCTTTTGCTATTTGCTTTTGGCGCTTTTTCTCTGCTTTGGCAGCCTTCTTTTCGGCTTTCGCTGCCTTTTTAGCTTCTTTAGCTGCAGCTTTTTCAGCCTTGGCAGCTTCCTTTTCGGCTTTATCTAATGCTTTAGCCTCTTTTTTTGCTGCCTTCTCTGCTTTCTCTGCAGCTTTCTTCGCTTTGTCTGCCTCTTTTTGTGCCGCTTTCTCTGCTTTTTCGGCTTCCTTTTCGGCGGCTTTGGCTGCTTTCATCTCTGCCTCCGTTTGTTCTATACTGGAAATCACTTCAGGGCTTAATAAAGTATCAACGGTTTGGGCTTCAATGAAACCTAGGCTCATTGTTATGGCCATAACTACTAATATTAATTTCTTCATCATTAAGTATTTTAGTATTAAGGTTTGGATTTTAGACGCAGTAAAAAGAGAAAGTCTCACTTTTGAATGAAATAGTTTGGACTTTTTATGCTAATAGAATGGATTGAATAGCAACTTAAAATTGATAAGCAATTGATAAACAATAAGATAAACTAGCACCCCGCTCAGCCTTGGGCAATAGGTTAAAAATGATTTAATCATCAGGAATAAAAACCTAACAAAACATATTCATACTTAAATCCGCTTCAAAAGCAAAGGAATGCTTGAAGTACGATAGCCTTGAGTGACTTTTAGATAGTATGTTCCAGCAGGAAGGGAGTCTAACTCCAGACTAAGCGCATTATTCCCGATATTAATATCAGCGTTTAATTGTAATTGCGCCTGCCCTAATTGATCAATCAATGAGATTTCGATATGCTCCTCACTGCTCGAAATCAAACGTAAGGTGATCCAACCAAATGAGGGATTGGGATAGCAATCCAATTTGATCTGTATATTTGAATCAAAGGACACGTTTACCAATTCTGAAAAAGCAAAGGTGCCATCGAGATCAATCATTTTCAGCCGATAATAGTTTTTTCCAATTACGGGCCTGTTATCAATAAACTGATACCACAATTGATCCGGGTTATGAGCAAGCTGCCCTAAGTTTTCCCAATTAGTAATAACACTTCCATTCACTTGAACGGAGCGTTGTATTTCATAAGCAAGTACCTGGTCAGGGTTAGCAATCTGCCATTCCAAAACACTTTGCTGTTCTCGTTTACGAGCGGTAAAGCTGATCAAATCAACTGGCAGGACAGGAGATTCTGCCTGTACTCGAAAGACCACTATTGCCGTATCCTTATAGCGTTCAAAGGTTCCGGCTTCAGTTGCTACTGCATAGAGGGTATCGACACCAAGCCAATCTTTATCAACTACTTTAGGTTGTAAGACCTCGTCTTCTTCAAGTGGATCAACGAATCCGGCAAATAATTCGTAAGGATCACTAATGGTCCCCAACTGCTGTTGAGAAACAAAGCGAATCGAATCATCAACCGCATAGATTGCGTTTTGATCCGGATCATAGTATTGAAAATATATGGAGTCATTCGATGCATTTGCATAAACACTCAAGAAGAACATCCATTCTCCGTTGACTTCCTGAGCTGCCGCTAATCCTCTTATTTGACCATCGCTAAAAGCAGCGATTTGATGGCCACTCGCTGCAGGATAATTCTTTCGTACAGACACTTGTACGGTCATGGTCATAGAGAACTGAAAACTCCCGGGGTTTATACTCCATAACGGATCGGATGCTTGCAGCTCTTGCTCTTTAAAAAAGTAAGACCAGTTAACTACATCTCCATTGGGCTCGTTTAAGTATGCTGATAAATCTAAGTCAGGAAAGGTATCCCCTATGCCAATCACTTGTTCGGGAACAGGGAGTATTTCCGGCGGTTGGTTAGGTGCGCCGATGGTATACGAAACGGTTTGCTCATCATAGAGTGCGCAGCTGCTGACATCCGTTGCTCGAAAAGTAAGGTTTTCGGTTCCGGTCCAACTTGGGTCAAGAGGAGAAATTGCTACTCCGTTTTTAGAATTTATCGTTACACTAAGATTGGTATCTCCAGAAACAGACCAGGTGATTGCTTCGCCATCCAATTCCTGAAGATGATTATCTAAATCAAAAAGCGTAAAAGAGCCCCCTTGCTGGATATATTGATTAGCAATCCCGGAAACCTGCGGAGCATATTCATCAGCGACTGTAAAATCAGCGAATATAGTATCTGCATTTATAAGAGGTTGAAAAGTATCGTAGGCTATAAAAGCAATGGACTGTGTGCCGACCCAATCCGCAAGTATTCGATCAATGACTACGGTTCCGTCATTATTAATCTCAAGGTCTAAGGGCGCCGTATTTAAGCTTACTGGGTGGTCAGGCGTCCCGTATTCCGCGCCGTTCTGAAAAGTGATGGTATTTGGTAAAGTGTATAATTGATCGTATTCATCATCATAAACTTTTAGCTCCACTTCCACATTGGTTACGTTGGAGTAAACGGTTAAAAAATAAAGCGGTATACCAGATATAATTTTAGGTCTTGTAACCCCAACTAATTCGCCATCAATATAGGCCAATAGCCGATCAGCAATATTTGCATGATCTGTATTACCATAGGAAACCCGAGCGGTTACGCTCATATTATATTGAAAATTCTTTGCACTAAAGGACCAGTTTTCGTTAGGCACTACGCCCATCGACTGTGTCATAAAATAATTATATGCAAGACTTGTCCCCCCGTAAGGTAAAGTAGATTCATCCAGATCAAAAGTTCGAAAATTTTGATTTTTCCCAATCTTTTGACCGTCAAGATTATCCCATTCTGGTGGACCGTAATCAGGGATAATAGTAAGTGAATTACTTTGAGTTGCAGCATAAGCATTTGTGGTTTGTTCGGTAGCAGTTACAGTATACATTGTAGTCCCTGTCCAATCAGGTTCAAATGGCTGAATGTATAACCAGTCATCAATAATACTTAGCGTTATTTCAGGATCAGAAGAATAGGTCCATACAATCGGGTCATCATCAATTTGAATTAAGTAGTCCGGTAAATAAATAGAATCAATTGGGAATCCTTCGACCTGCGTTTGGCCTGGGATTGTACTCAGGGAGATAGGCTGGTCAATATCCAGGTAAGAATTCAATTCGTAAATGATACTACTATTCACCTCGTTATAGGCTAAACTTTCTTCTATCTCGAAGATGGCATCTTCTGAATCTACATATACTTTGAAGTCTAATTGATCAAGAGATGGGGTATTACTATAAACCGTCAGAAAGTAATAAGCTTCCGAACCAAAAACCTGTGCCTGTGCGAATCCTCTCAATTCGTCATTAACAAAAACACCAATGATATTATCAGCATCAGCATTTAACACATCATTGATATAGAGTTGACTCGTCATATTAATGCTTTGCGTAAAAGCATTAGGATCAACACTCCACTCAGGCGGATCTGCACTTAAGTGATTAAGTTTTAAAATCAAAAGTATTACGAGCGAAGTAATTCTCAAGAGTATCTTTTTTTCTAAAAAAATATAAAGACTTATTACGGTTGCACAAGTCTTTAGAAAAAGAGGAAAGCGGTGCCTTAGAATACACCGCTTTCCATGAGGGGGAGGTATAATTAATCTAGCAGTAATACTTTTTCGGTGGCATAGCCAAAGTCACCTTCAATACTGATGAAGTAAACACCCATAGGTAGAGGGTTTCCGTCATCATCCTTGGCTTCTAATTCGATCCAGGAGCGTCCGGCATTAACATGAAGTCGCATCTCATGCACTTTATTT
>JAHDHW010000275.1 GCA_020631105.1 Saprospiraceae bacterium
TTTCTTCTTCCCCTTTCCCTTTTTCTTACTAACGGTAGCTTTTACTTTAGCTTTTTTAGTCGCTTGCATTGATAATTCTGAATCATGGATACGATCAACTTCTGGCAATCCATTTTCTCTGAAGAATAAAACGATCCCACCAAAAAACATAAGTAAACCTAAGATTGAGGCAACTCGAGAAATGTTTTCACCTAGCAAGAAAGACCGAGGTTCAAAACGCATTTCCAACGTATGCTTACCTGCAGGAAGAACAGCAGAACGCAAAACGTAATTGGCCTTCATGATCGGGATTTCTTCAGCGCCATCAAGGATTAACTTCCACCCCAAACCTTCCGGGTAATATATCTCAGAGAACAAGGCAAGTTGTGGACTTGAAGCAGAATATTCATAGCTCATCCTATCCGGGTGATAGTTGGTCAATCGTATGTAAGCAGAAGAGTCTATTGCAAACTTTTGCCCCTCTAAAGGAGCGCCGTATTTTTTCTGTACGACTGCCTGAGTTCCTGGATTAATAGTGGCTAATGCTGCTAGTTCCTGATCTGCATTATCAACAATCTGAAAGTTTGGTACAAACCATGCATTGCCCAGGGCTTGCGGATTACGGCTAGCAGTTGCTTCTGCTCCGTTACCCTGTATGATATACTTTGCATTGAGCATACCGAACAAATCCATATTCTCCTGGCTCAGTGGATAGTTTTCGATGAACTCTTGGAATATCTTCAACTTTGCGGAGTGATAACCTCCTATGCTTTTATGATGGTAAGAGGTTAATACATTTGCAAATGGATTACCTCGAGTTAAATCCAATACCCGGTAATGAGGATCTGTATCTGCTTTGATTTGCTCATCTACAGGTCTTGGGTTTGTATCTGCAGTTGCTTCTCTAGGCTCTTCAAATTTCTCGCTGTACAGATAACGTTTATCAAACTGGAACATATCTCCAACCATCAATAATCCTACAATGACGACCATGAAAAGTCCTTTTAGGCTGCCTTTTAGATATGCCCAAACGACCCCGGCACTTATTAGAATTAGAATTAAAGATCGTATAGCATCCTGGCGAATCAAACTCACCCGATCCGCTTTGACTTGGCTAATAATCTGTTGAACACTTCCATCATTAAGCCCGGTAAGATCCATTCCTCCGCTTAATATTAAAGCCAGAACACATAGTCCTCCCGTTACTCCAGCAGCTATATAGAGCGCTTTTTGTTTGGCCTCCGTAGCAATGTCCTTACTCATGATGTGTTGTAAGCCAAGTATCCCCAACAATACAAAAGATAACTGAGCAAGTCCTAATGCCATTGATACCGCACGGAACTTATTGAAGAGTGGAAAATAATCCACTAAAATGTCATTTAAAAAGAAGTGTCCGCCCCAGGCAAACGATATGGATAACAGGGCACTAATTAAGAGCCATAACTTCAAATTAGATTTTACCAGTACTGCTCCTAGAACAAACAAAAAACAAATCACTGCTCCGAAGTAGATCCCCATACCCACGAATATTTGATCTCCGTGATATAGGACACCTCCTGTTTGTGCATTGGCTGCACTTTTCGCAGCTTCTTTAGGATATCCTTGTTGTAAGAAATTCCTGTAAAAGATCTCATAAGTCTCCGTTTTCTCATGGTTCTGGAATCTTCCTCCTCCCATAAACTGAGGTACAATAAGCGTCATAGTCTCCGCTATTCCATAGCTCCATTCCCAGATATACTCTTTTGTTAACCCATCACTCCCCTTCTCTGATGTCAACTCAGATTTTCCTCGTTGAGAAACTTCCGCATACTCATACGTAGGCCATAGCTTTGAGGTATTCGCTGCTACACCCAGTATTGCTGCAACTACAAGTATACCGGCCGCTTTACCAAAATCTCCAAGATTTCCTTTTCTCGCATGCCTAACCAACTCAATGATCCCTAATACCGCAAGCATGATAAAGGCATAATAAGTAATCTGAATATGATTAGCGTAGATATGTAGCCCCGTAAACAGGGCAAAGATTCCGCCTCCGAGCAGATATTTCCCTCTAAACGCAAGTACCGGCCCAAGGTATAAAGCCGGTAAGAGGGCAAAGGTCATCATTTTAGTGGCATGTCCTGCTTCGATCAAATCAATATGATAAGAAGAGATGCCATAAAATATCGACCCAAAGGCTGCGAGTTTCCAATCAACCTTCATCACAAGCAGGAGCAGATAACAGCAGAACATAGCCAGGATCACAACGAACTCAGAAGCTATAATACCTTGCCCCCACAAAAGCACTTTATTAATAGGCTTAAGGTAATTCCCGTCAATGGTTTGGTGGATCTGATAGGAGGGCATTCCGGCAAATTGAGCATTCGTCCATAAAGGTGCTTCTCCTGTACTTTCCCGAATCTCTTTTATCTCTTTTGCCATTCCTCTAGCTCTAATTACATCTCCCTGGCTAAGTACTTTACCGTTGAAGACCATAGGGCTAAAAAGTAAAAAAGAGACAAGAACAAAAGCTAAATAAGCTATTACGTGTGGTATTATTTTTTTAAAGTCGAAGCTATTCATAAAAGAAGCTAATTTACATTGCGTTTTAAAGCCACCAAAGGTACATATTTTTAAAATTTTCTATACCTCTTGCAGCAATTCAGGACAAACATTCGTAATTCTACCTAAATTGCAGCCAAATTACTATGGAATCCAGTTTAGCAAAAATATCAATCATCACAATAGTCTATAACGGTGCAGACCTGTTAGAGGATACGATCAAGAGTATTATTGATCAAAGCTATCCGAATATTGAGTATATCATCGTTGATGGTGCTTCAAAAGACGGGACACTTGATATTGTAAAAAAATATGAAAATCATATCGACCATTGGGTCAGCGAACCGGACAAAGGTCTGTATGATGCGATGAACAAGGGTATAAAAATGGCCACTGGCGATTACCTTTGGTTTATGAATTGTGGAGATCATATCCATCAGAAGAACACAGTACAGCACATGATGGACCGGAACACCCACAATGCGGACATTATATACGGAGAAGTTATGTTAGTAGACGAAGAGCGACGCCCCTTGGGAACTCGTAGTGCATTGACCACTCGAAAATTGCCTAAACGACTGGACTGGAAAAGCCTTAACCGGGGTATGGTCGTTAGCCACCAAGCCTTTTTGCCAAAACGCTCCATTGCTCCATTTTATATGGAAAACAATCTCGCTGCAGATATCGACTGGGTCATCGAATGCTTAAAGAAGAGCAAACGCAACCTGAATACGGAAATGGTCTTGGCAGATTTTCTTTTGGGTGGGGTATCAAAGCAACGACATCAACAATCTCTTAAAGATCGCTTCGTTGTTTTACAAAAACACTACGGGATATTTCCTAATCTTTGGAATCACCTTTATATTGGCGCTCGGGCTTTTTGGCATAAACTTCAAAACCGCCAAACTAATACACCAAGCATATGAAAAGATTGTTATTTCTGACTCTTATTTTCCTAAGCGCTTGTTTACAAAATCCATCTACTATGGCTGATCAACCTGTATTTGACTGGCAAGGCCACCGCGGTAGCCGTGGTCTGTTACCTGAGAATAGCATTCCTGCCTTTTTGAAAGGATTAGAATATCCGATTCAGACACTTGAAATGGATGTTGTGGTTTCTAAAGATAAGAAGATCATAGTTTCGCATGATCCGCATTTCAATCATAAGATTTGTAAGAAGCCAGATGGTTCTTCTATCACCAAAGAGGAAGAGGATAGCATCTCTATATACAATCTGACTTATGACGAGATTAAATATTTCGATTGTGGTAGCCGAGGTAACGAGCGCTTTCCAGAGCAAAAAGCAATGGTGGTCAATAAACCTTCTTTACAGGCTGTGGTAGAGGCAGTAAATATTTATTGTCGACATAATGAACGTGCCCTCCCCTATTATGATATCGAAATCAAAAGCCAGGAAAGTTGGTATGATTCGCTGGTACCTCCGCCCGCTGAATTCGTCGCCTTGCTCCTCAAGGAACTGGAGCAATGGGGCATCAAGGAAATGACCTGTATTCAAAGTTTTGATGTTAATGTAATGAACGAGCTCAACAAGCAGGATCCTAAAATTATCAAATCATTCCTCGTTGAAAACCTGGACGGCTTTGATAAAAATATGGCACTCTTAAATTATACTCCGGACATCTATAGTCCTTATTACAAATTTATTGATGAAGCTCTTGTTCAAAAGGTACATGATCGCGGTATGCGACTTATCCCATGGACCATCAATGAAGTGGAAGAAATGGAAAGATTAATTGAACTAGGGGTCGATGGAATTATTACAGATTATCCAAACCGGATCGAGGAAGTAAGAATGAAGAAATAAC